>NZ_VSMK01000529.1 GCF_011682075.1 Nitratidesulfovibrio liaohensis | reverse complement strand
CGTTGCCCAGCGGCACGGCCACCCGCGTACCCCGCCGCCACGCCTGCGGCGGCAGCCACGGCGGCACGGCGTACGTCAACGTGGCGTACGGCGGACTGAGCAGCGCGACGGCGCGCAGCGATTGGGCGGTGTTGGTGGACATGGCGCAGGTACCAAAGAAGGGACAGGGACAAGAAGAAAACCGGGGGGCGGAAACTCCTCCCCCCGGCCATGGTTCACGACATTCCGGATTACCCGGGGTCTACGTGCCGCTGTAGGGCAGCAGCGGCTTGAGCTGGCGCACCAGTTCGTCGCGCAGTTCTTCATCCTGCAGGGCGAAGTAGATGTTGGCGGTAAGGTATTCCGCCCAGTCGCCCGCGTCGAAGCGCATGCCGCGAATCTTCACGGCCAGCAGGCCCCGGTCGTCGGCCAGCATCTGCAGGGCGTCGGTAAGCTGGATTTCGCCGCCGTGGCCGGGCTTCATCTGTTCCAAGCAGCGGAAGATGTCCGGGGTGAGCACGTAGCGGCCCACGATGGCCAGGCGCGAGGGCGCCTCGCCCAGCTTGGGCTTTTCCACCAGCTTGTTGACCTTGAAAATGCCGGGGGCGAATTCCTCGCCGGAGATGATGCCGTAGCGGTTCACCTTGTCGGCGGGCACTTCCATCACTCCGATGACGGGCAACCGCTCGGAGGCGGCCACGTCGATCAGCTGCTTGATACCCGGCGTCATGCCGAACATCAGGTCGTCGCCCACCATGACGGCAAAGGATTCGTCGCGCACCACGTCGCGGGCGCACAGCACCGCGTGGCCAAGGCCCAGCTGCTGCTTCTGGCGGATGGAGATGATGTTGACCATCTCGGCCACCTCGCGCACCTGCCGCAGCATCTCGGTCTTTCCGGCGCGTTCCAGCACGCTTTCCAGCTGCAGGTTGTAATCGAAGTGGTCCTCGATGATCTTCTTGTCGCGGTTGGTGACGAAGACCACGTCGCCGATGCCCGAGCGCATGGCCTCTTCCACCACATACTGCACCACCGGCTTGTTGTAGACCGGCAGCATTTCCTTCGGGATGTTCTTGGTGGCGGGAAGCGAACGGGTACCCCAGCCGGCGACGGGAATGACGACCTTGCGGATGTTCATGAGGGGTCTCCTTTGGAATGTGTCGTCGTGTCGGCTTACGTCAGAAAGACACCAGCAGAATAGCTGCCTGCACCATCATCGCCGGGCTACCGGCACGATAACCGCTCGCAAAAGAGGCCCATTTGCGAACTAGCGCAGGTGCTTCTGTACCGTCTCCGCCAGCAGCGAAGCAAGCCGCTTCACCTGCTCGGGGTCCTCGCCCTCCACCATCACGCGGCATACGGCCTCGGTGCCCGAGTAGCGCAGCAGCACGCGGCCCCTGTCGCCCAGTTCCGCCTCGACCTTGGCCACCCCGTCGAGCACGGGCTGGCACTGTTCGAAGGGGATCTTCCGCTCCACATGAACATTGATAAGCTCCTGCGGGAAAAGCTGCAACTGGCCCGCCAGTTCGGACAGGGGCCGGTCGCGCTCGCGCATGATGCGCAAAATCTGCAGGGCGGCCATCAGGCCGTCGCCGGTGGTGCCGTGGTCCATGAAGATGAGATGGCCGGACTGCTCGCCGCCAAGGTTGGCGCCCTCGCGGCGCATGGCCTCTACCACGTAGCGGTCGCCCACCGGGGTGCGCAGCAGCTTGCAGCCGCGCTCCTTCATGTACACTTCGAGCGCCATGTTGCTCATGACCGTGGCCACAAGGGTGTTGTTGCGCAGCGCGCCTCGCCGCAGCATGTCGTCCGCGCACAGGGCCATGATCTGGTCGCCGTCGAGCACGGTGCCCTTCTCGTCCACCACGATGAGCCGGTCGGCGTCGCCGTCCAGTGCCAGGCCCACGTCGGCGCGGGTTTCCAGCACCTTGCCGGCGGCAACGCCGGGGTACAGCGAACCGCACTGGTGGTTGATGTTCAGGCCGTTGGGCTCGGTGCCGATCTTGATGACTTCCGCGCCCAGTTCCTCGAGCGCCAGGGGGGCCACCTTGTAGTTGGCGCCATTGGCGCAGTCCAGCACCACGCGCATGCCATCCAGGGTGAGGTGCGCGGGAAAGCTGTTCTTCAGGTAGACGATGTACCGACCGGGAGAGTCCTCGATCTTGGCGGCGCGGCCCACGCGTTCGGGAACGGGGTAATCCCACTGCCAGTCGGGGTCCAGCACCATGTCGGTGATCTCGTTCTCCATCTCGTCGGGCAGCTTGAAGCCGTCCTTGTCGAAGAACTTGATGCCGTTGTCCATGAAGGGGTTGTGCGATGCGGAGATGACCACGCCAAGGTCCGCCCGCATGTTGCGGGTCAGAAAGGCGATGGCGGGCGTGGGCAACGGTCCGACCAGGTAGACGTCCATGCCCGCGGCGCACAGGCCCGCCGTCAGGGCCGATTCGAACACGTAGCCGGAAAGGCGGGTATCCTTGCCGATGACCACCCGGTGGCGGCGGTTGCCGTTACGGAAATGGGTGCCCGCCGCAAGGCCCAGACGCAGGGCCACGTCGGCGGTCATGGGATAGATGTTCACCTGGCCGCGCAGGCCATCGGTGCCGAACAGGCGTTTGCCCATCTGCGAATCCTCTCTGGAGTGTGCGTTGGCGGCCAGCGCCGCCGGTGCGCCTGAGTACAGTATTTGCGGGGGTTGTTCAATCGTCGCTCGAAACTGCGAAGGCCGGGGCACGTGGGGCACAACGCCACGCGCCGGGGACGGACCGCGGACCGCCCTGAAGTCACTTGCGGAAGGTCACGTTCACCGCGTCGGGCGAAATATCCTTCAGCCGTACCCTGTCCGGCAGGTCCACCCGCACGGGCAGCCTCTCTTGTCCGGCGCCAGCGCCTTCGGGCACTTCGGCGTACACCCGGATGGAGCGCAGCGCCTCTGCATCGGCGGCCACCGAAGCGGGCATTTCCAGCAGCAACGTGACCGTGCGCGGCACCACCTGCACCCGCAGGCCGTGCGGCGGCTGCACGGCCACCTCGCGCTTGAGGGTGGTTTCCTTCATGCGCAGGGCCGTTTCCACCCGTACGGACACGGTGGGCGGTGTCGATTCCGTGGCCTCGGGCAGGGTGGGAGTGGCCTGCACCTCCATCGTTCCCGCCTGGTCCAGCCCCGGAGCGGCCACGGCCACCTTCACCTTGTCGATGCGCGCCACCAGCGTTTCCGGCCCGCGCAAGTGCACCTTGGCCGGCGTCACCTCGGTCTTGTCGATGCGCACGTCCACCGGAATGGTGCCGTTGATGTCCACGGCCACGGGCACGTCCTTTTCGACGATGGCGTCCACCTCCAGCGTCAGCCGCGAGGGGGTTATCTCCACCACCTCGAAGGCGCGCGCCTCGGGTAGCTTTTCCGCCGTCAGGGGCACGATGTTGGTGCCGCGCTTCAGGTTGCTGAGGTCGATGGCGTAGCTCATGTCGCGCGCGGTCATGACGCGCACCAGGCCCTTGGGGCCGCGCACGCGCACGCTGACCTTGTTGACCAGCCCTTCGCGCACCACGAGATTCTGGGGGATGCCCTTGAACTCCAGCCGCACCTCGCCCACCACTTCCACCCGCTCGCGCCCGGTGACCATGTACCACAAGGTAACGGCCATGACGAAGGCCATGACGGCGTACTGCCAGTTGGAACGCACCGCTACTTCTCCAGGATGTTCTTGAGCACGCGCTTCAGGCGCGTGGCGTCAAGGCTGGTGGTCAGCTTGCCGCCCACGGCCACGGTGACGGCCCCGCGTTCTTCGGAAACCACCACCGCCACCGCGTCGCTTTCCTCGGTAATGCCAAGTGCGGCGCGATGCCGGGTGCCGAAGTCCTGCCGGTCCACGGTGGCCAGGGGCAGGATGCACGCCGCCGCCGCCACCTCACCCTTGCGGATGATCACCGCGCCGTCGTGCAGCGGAGTTTTGGGAAAGAAGATGGTGATGAGCAACTCGCGCGAAAGCGCGGCCCCCAGCTTCACCCCGCGTTCGATCATGTCGCCCAGGGCCACGTTGCGCTCGATGACGATGAGCGCGCCGATCTTGCGCTGGGCAAGGTACAGCGCGGCGCCGATGATCTCGTTCAGGGCGTCGTCGGCCGTGGTCTTCTTGCGAAAGAAGCTGCGCGCCCCCATGTCGGTGAGGGCCTGGCGGATGTCGCGCTGGAACAGCACGATGATCACCAGGAACAACGAGCCAAAGAAACTTTCCAGCAGCCACCCCAGCGTGTACAGCCCCAGTTCGCGCGAGACGAAGTAGGTGACCACCAGCAACAGCAGCCCGTAAATGGCCGACACGGCGCGCGTGTCCTTGACCATGACGATGATGCGGTAGAACAGCGCGGTGACCAGCGCGATGTCCACAAGGTCGCGCCAGTTGGCGGTGACGTTCTCCAGGCCCAGCATCAGTTCTCCGTGCGTGGCGCGGGGGCCATGGCTTGGGTGAGGCGCAGGGTGCGCACGGTTTCCGCCACATCGTGCACGCGATGGCACAGCACCCCACGTGCGGCCAGCAGTGCCGTGGCCACCTGGGTGGCGCCCGCCCGCTGCCCGTGGCCAAGATCCAGCAGCCCGCCGAAGAGCGACTTGTTGGAAAGCCCCATCAGCACGGGGCGACCCAACGAGTCGAAGCGCTCTATCTGGCGCAGTATCTCGAAATTGTGTTCCGTCAGCTTGCCGAACCCTATGCCGGGATCGAGCAGGATGCGCGATTCCGGCAGCCCGGCGCGCACGAGCATGTCCATCCTGTCGTGAAAGAAGGCCAGCAGCGCGTCCACCACGTTGGCATAGGCCGGGGCGTCCTGCATGGTTTCCGGCCTGCCCAGGCTGTGCATCAGCACGTAGCCGGGCTTGTAATGGGCCACCACGTCGAGCAGGCCCGGGTCGAAGGCGCAGGCGGAAATGTCGTTGATGATGTCCACGCCTTCGTCCAGCACCGCCGCCGCCGTTCCCGCCTTGTAGGTATCGACGGAAAGCAGGGGCGCGCCGGGGCGGGGGGATGGAACCTGCCGGTTCGCGTCGGCATGACCCGCCAGATGGGCCGCATACCCGTCGCGGATGCCCCGCACCACTGGCAGCACCCGCGCCAGTTCCTCTTCCAGCGGTACCGCCTCCGCGTAGGGCCGCGACGATTCACCGCCAATGTCCAACACGTGCGCGCCCTCCGCCGCCAGGCGCAGGGCATGGGTCACTGCCGCCTCGTGGGAGGTGTAGCGCCCCCCGTCATGGAACGAATCGGGCGTGACGTTGACGATGCCGAACACCACAAAGGGATGAGGGGGGGCGGGCGTCACCGCCCTTCCCCCCCTTACGGTCCAAATGGCCTGTTGCCTGTGGGCGCAAGCCGTGGTCATCGACGCCCCGCTCCACCGTTGGAGTCGTCGTTACCGCCGGGGCCACCGGGGCCGCGCTCGGCGGTGTCGTCGGCCTCCAGGGTGAACTCGTCGCGCCCGGCGGCGTCGGACTCCGTGTTAGCGGAACCGGTCTGCGCGGCGGAGGCCAAGGGCGCTCCGGCGTTTCCGCCGGACGCGGGCTGCTCCCCCGCGCGTGCGGGGCCGGGGCGGTTGTTGGGCTTTTCCGGCGGCAACTGTTCTCCGCGCATCAGCACGTCGATGTCGTCGCCGCTGATGGTTTCACGCTCCAGAAGGGCACCGGCGATGGCATGCAGCGAGTCGATGTTCTCTTCGAGCAGGGTGCGGCAGCGCTGCCGGGCCTCTTCGATGATGCGCTTGACCTCGGCGTCCACCAGGCGGGCGGTTTCCTCGCTGAAATTGCGGGAATGCGCCCATTCGCGCCCGATGAACACCTCTTCGCCCTGCTCACCGATGTTCATGGGGCCGATGGCCTCGCTCATGCCCCATTCGCAAACCATCTTGCGGGCCATCTTGGTGGCACGCTCGATGTCGTTGCCCGCACCGGTGGTGATGTCGTTGAACACCACCTCTTCGGCCACGCGGCCACCCAGCAGCAACACCAGGTTGCTCAGCAGGAACGAGCGGGAGTAGCCGTGGCGGTCGCCTTCCGGCAGTTGCATGGTCACACCCAGGGCGCGGCCACGCGGGATGATGGTCACCTTGTGCACCGGGTCGGAGCCGGGCAGCAGCTTGGCGGCCAGGGCGTGGCCCGCCTCGTGGTAGGCGGTGATGCGTTTTTCCTCGTCGCTCAGGATGAGGCTGCGGCGCTCCTTGCCCATGAGCACCTTGTCCTTGGCGTACTCGAAGTCGCCCATGTCCACGGTGTCCTTGCCCACCTTGGCAGCCTGCAAGGCGGCCTCGTTGACCAGGTTCTCCAGGTCCGCGCCCGAAAAGCCGGGGGTACCCTTGGCGATGATTTCCAGTTCCACGCCGGTGGCCAGGGGCGTGCGGCGGGTATGCACTTCAAGGATGCGCTTGCGGCCGCGCACGTCGGGGGTGGGCACCACCACCTGGCGGTCGAAACGACCGGGGCGCAGCAGCGCCGGATCCAGCACGTCGGGCCGGTTGGTGGCGGCGATGAGGATGACGCCCTCGTTGGATTCGAAGCCGTCCATTTCCACCAGCAGCTGGTTCAGGGTCTGCTCGCGCTCGTCGTGCCCGCCGCCAAGGCCGGCGCCGCGCTGGCGGCCCACGGCATCGATTTCATCGATGAAGATGAGACAGGGTGCGCTTTTCTTGCCCTGCATGAACAGGTCGCGCACGCGCGATGCGCCCACACCCACGAACATTTCCACGAAGTCGGAGCCGGAAATGGAAAAGAACGGCACGCCCGCCTCGCCCGCCACGGCACGGGCCAGCAGGGTCTTGCCGGTGCCGGGAGGGCCGACCAGCAGCACGCCCTTGGGAATGCGCCCGCCAAGGCGGGTGAACTTGCGCGGGTTGGACAGGAACTCCACCACTTCGCTCAGTTCTTCCTTGGCTTCATCCACGCCCGCCACGTCCTCGAAGGTGACGCGGGCCGATTCCGGGGTGATCATGCGGGCACGCGAACGCCCGAAAGACATGGCCTTGCCGCCGCCGCCCTGCATCTGGCGCATGAAGAATATCCACACGCCGATCAGCAGCAGCATGGGGAACCAGGAAACCAGCAAGGTCATGTACCAGGGGGCTTCTTCCTGCGGTTCCGCCTTCACCTCGACCTTCTGGGAGATGAGACGCGTAACCAGCTCGGGATCGTGCGGGGCATAGGTCTGGAACGCCTTGCCCTCGGAGCTTTCACCCGTCAGTTTCTGGCCCTGGATGGTCACGCGCAGCACCTCGCCGCGTTCGACCTTCTGGAGGAATTCCGTATAGGTAAGACGCGCCTGCGTCCCCTGTGGCTGATTGAACATGTTGAACAGGACGACCATCAGCAACGAGATGATCGCCCAGAGAATCAGATTGCGCGAAAACTGGTTCAAGTCTGGCCTCCGTGCGGAAGTGAACGTCCGTCGTGCGGACGATTTCTCCTTTTTAAGTCGTCGGGAACTATTTGACAATGCGCGCGGGCGCACTTTCCCCGCCTTTTCGGATCGCCGGGCAAGGTATCCCGATCCCCCTCCCCTTGATCCGGCGCGCAATCCGGCTCTCGAGCCCTACCGTTCACTGTCATCGGAAGCCGGGCACCGGAAGCCGGTTCGACCTCGCAGCCCACGCTCCCCGCGTTTCCACGGCTCCGCCCCCCCCGTCCGGCCATGACACGGGCACGCATCCCGTCTTGCCGTGCCACACCGATTCTGCTAGATACGCCGAACCCCTGCGGAAGCGTTTCGTCACCGGTGTGGCGCCCGGTCTTCAAAACCGGTGGTGGGCAGAGATGTCCATGGTAGGTTCGACTCCTATACGCTTCCGCCAGCCATCAAAAGCCGCTGAAATGGCTTGAAAACATAACGATGGCGCGGTGTTCCGCTTGTCTGCATCCACATTTGGGATACACAACGGACTCCGCGCCATGCCTCGTTCTAAAGCCCCGGCATCACCCCGCCCTTCCAGTGGCGATGTCCCGCCCCCCGTCCAGCCTTTCGCCCTCCCTGCCAACGACGATCACGCCCCGCCGCCATCGGCCAGAAGCAGCGCCTCCACCACCGCCACCGTAACGGGCGCACCGCTTTCCACCCTCACGGACAGCCTCCTGCGGCAAATCATGGAAGAGTGGCTTACCGAAGCCCAACAAGCCACCCATGAGCGCCGCCTGTCCCGCCGCCAGCATCTCGAAGCTCTCGAGGCAGAGCGCGACCAAGCGGGGTTCCATCTGCCCGAAGCTCATGAGGAGCTTGAGGCCCTGAACGCCACGATGGGGACCAAGGCACCACCGCCGCCTGCTGCGGCACGAGGGCTACGAGGCCACGCCGGAGACGAGCGGAGTGCGGCCTTCCTCAAGGCATGCCACATACAGAAGACCGCCGGGGCGGCCGACCACGAACAGATCGCTTCGCAGCACTTCACGGGCAACCCCGGGGAGTTCCGATGGTGGTCCCCTGCCGCTCGGAGGCGGCAAGAACGAACATTGCGGCCTGCGCCTCCACTCTTTCCGGCACACACAGATCCCGTGCGGCAAGGAGCAGAAGCTGGCCCGTGAGGGGTCAAGGAAGTCGTCGGCCACACCGGTCGCGCAGATCAGACGGACATCACGGTGCACTATGAAGGGAAGCTCTCTCCCGCCGCTTGTTCGTGGAGGTCACCCAGCACAATAAACCGGCACGAGGAGCTTGATCTATCACGATGACGGTGAGCAAGCGGGGAAAGGCAGAGGCAAGCGTACATGTCATTGTCCAGCCTCTTCGATACGCCCCCCCCTGTAAGCGAGAGCGCCCAGCCTGCGCTAATCGCGTGGGAAACCCTTAATGGTCGCGCTCATAAGGCGATGGAACGAAGTCGCTGAACGCCCCTACCAGTTGCCGTGCGGTGCCGTCTCTAATCATTTCTCGAAATGCAGCAGCAAGCGGAACAATCAAATCCTTGTGCCTTGCATTAACAACATGGTATGACTTAACTACAACACCAAACCGGCCCTTGCGTATACCAGATGAAGATTCATCCTTAAAAAAACCTTTCATAACTGATTCGGCAGTAAACACTGCATCTGCACGACCAGATTTTATCATTTTTATTCCATGCTCTAACCCGGGAACAAACAATGGATTCATTCCAAAATTTTCAAGTATCGACGCGGAAATGATTTCACCACGCACGCAGACAACGCGTAATGATTTAAAATCATCAATAGTATATTCATCAAATTTGTCGTTCACAAAAAATATCGCAAACAATGAACTAAACAAAGGTTCAGGGACGACAAGAAGATTTTGATATTTTGCCACAGCGTACTTTGTTCTCACAGCACTGGCATCAATTTCACCGTCATTCGCAAGGGAAATATCTCGCATTGGCGGTGAATATTTGAATACAACATTCATTCCTATTCGCCTATACGCCTCGCCAACAAAGGCTTCCAATTCAGGAATCCTGCGCTCTTCACCATGCATGTACGCCACCCCAACAACATATGGGGCGGCATCGGCAATGGCATCCCGTGTTATCATAAGGCAGAGCGCAAGAACAAGAGAGATGACGCTCAACTGCACGCGCATAAATACACATCTCTGGTATAAGTTGTCATCATAATGCGCCAATCAAACACGAGCTGCACTCCCGTATCACGTGCCATTGCCTCTGTCTTTTATTACCTCACTAGCATTAATGAATTTATTGCCCCCCCGCTGCGCCCAGACGAGATCACCGACCATATGGAGCAGTACCGCGCCCGATTCTCCACATTCGACACCGTCGTGGGGGCGGACATCTCCAGGCCGGATCGGTTGGGGACGTTCGTCGTGGAGTCTCCTTCACGGCAGATACCATGCCCCCGGCGGAGAAATGCCCGCCACTCTCGATCAAGCAAGCCGCCGCGCAGATGGTCGCGGCGTAGTCACCCCCTCCGGCCATCCTCGTGAGCAGGGTGGCCCTCGCCCGGCCTTCCGCCTTGCGGCGCGTCGAACAACGAGCAACGACGGCCCTTCTCCACACACGCCACCCACTCAAGGGCGGCGCAGGGATTGGCCGTCGCCATCGTCATTGTTCGTGACAGATTACCGGCTCTTCAGTCCGACGAAGGCTTCCGGCTTACCAAGGGCACTGTCCACGACCCGGCGGACATCTCCAAGGCATCACCTGCTGGAAGGGTTTGTCTCGGCACATCGGCATATCCCACCCTGCTTCTCTTGGACAATACGTTCAAGGATCGTCGATCTGCCGTTTAGGATGACATCTGCCTTGATGTCGGCTGCAGTGTAGCCAAAGCAGTAGCAGATTAGTTCAGCGTTCAAACTACTCCCTCCCCTTGGTCGCGTGGCACATTCGGGAACCATGCCCACCTGCACCCCGCCCTCGTGTTCAACGGCTTCGGCATCCGCTGCACCGACGACAAGTTCGTGAACCTGACCGACCTCTGGAAGGCCAGCGGCGCGACCTGTTTCTACGGCCCTTCTGAATGGATCCGCATGGAATTGACAGTCGCAGGCCGACACCCCTCCGACATCGCCAGCCAAAGCTCAACCACCAGCGTGTTCTACACGCTTCCGCCACGAGCCCAAGCCCCCTTTTCCGGGGCCTTTTTCATTGCCCGTGCGCCGGATACCCTGACCGGCCCGTGCACCCGGCACAACGGCGGACCGGCATTATAGAAAAACGACACCTCCCATATCCACGGCATGTTGCACAGACACCACACGAGGTGGCACACGAAAAAAACCGCGCCCGGGAGGGCATTGTCATTTGCGGCGCATCTGCTATGACACGCCGCTAGTGACGCCATCGGCCCGCCGCTACCACAGGATGGCGCGCCCCTTGCCAGCCCGGTTGTCCGACCGGCCCGGATACACCGCACAGTTCGCCAACAGGTCCGTCATGTCATCATCCCCAACACGTTGCCACCGCCAGTCACGGCACCCCCGCCCCGGATACTTCCTGCCGTACGGGCTTGCCCATTTCATGCGCCCCGTGCTGGCGGGCCTGCGCTTCCCGCCATTCCTGCCAATCCGGCCAGCCCTGGCAGTCATGGCAGTCCTGTTCGCGCTGGCCTTGCCGACCGTGCCGTCCCCCTCCACCGCGCTGGCCAACGGTGGCACCGCCCCCCCCGCCGACGAAGTCCGCAACAACACCTTCCTGATGGTGAACACCGTGTACCCGCCTTACACCACCATGCAGGATGACGGCAGCGTTGGCGGCACGGCCACCGCCCTGGTGAACGAACTGTTCCGCAGGCTGTCCCTTCCCGTGCGGCAACGGTTGCTGCCCTGGAACCGCGTGCTGCGCATGACCGAGGACGGCGCTGCCGATGGGGTGAGCATGCTGGCCCGCTCTTCCGAGCGCGAAGCCGCCATGGCGTTTTCCGTGCCGGTGGCCGAGGCGCACCAATCCTTCTATTACGCTCGCTCCGCCCACGACGGGTTTGCCTGGCAACGGTACGAGGACCTGCGCCCCTACCGCATCGGCCTGGTGCAGGGATACACGTATTGCCCGGAATTCCTGACCGCCGTGGAGCGGCTGAAACTGGTCGTGGAATACGCCCCGTCGGACGAAAGCAACTTCGCCAAGTTGCGCAATGGCCGCGTGGACCTGTGCCTGAGCAACGACCTGGTGGCCGAAGCCTACCTGAACAGCCAACCGAACCTGTGGTCCGCGGTGGGCAAGGCGGAACGCCCGGTACGCAGCTATCCGCTGCACATGGCTTTTTCGCGCAACTCGCCACTGGCCGGGCGCCTGCCTGAAATCGACGCCGAAATCGGGCGGATGCGCGCTGACGGCACCCTGCAACGCATTCTGGCCCCAAGGGCGGCACAGACGCGCTGACGGCACCCGTTGCCCCTGCGCAATGATCCGCGGCGCGTCCCACCCGTGGGGCACCGCACGCCCTTCCCCCTTCTCGGCACCCGTCGTGCCCAGCGCACCCGGTGCCCCCCATTTTCCCGTACGCGAAAAAAGGCCCGCCTGACCGGAAATCCGGCAGGCGGGCCTTGTGATTGCTGCGTATCCGCGTGGTCACCGGCACATGGCGCGCTGGGCGCTCATGGCTGGTGCTGCCGCGCCGAAACTACCAGCGGGGCGGACGGGGAGCGCGGGGCTGGGCTTCGTTCACCTTCAGGGCGCGACCGCCGAAGGAGTAGCCGTTCAGGGCTTCCACGGCGCTGTTGGCGTCGGCGGCTTCCATTTCGACGAAGCCGAAGCCACGGGGACGGCCGGTTTCACGGTCGGAGATCAGCTTCACGCTGAGCACCTGGCCGTGCTGGGAGAACAGGTCGCGGATTTCGTCTTCGGAAGCGGAGAAAGGCAGGTTGCCCACATACAGAGACTTGGACATCAGGAAAACTCCTTGCAGGGAAAATGAGGGGGTTCGCTCGTGCGAAAGATCGGGCAGAAACTCTGTAGGTGGGATGCCTATCGACTCGCCGAAACTCTTGCCACAAGCCCATGCCGATCCCGACGCACGGCACACCCGGAGCATCGACCGACATGATTGGAGAATTAGTCGGAGTTTTTCAAGCGGTCAAGTAGAATCTGTCGCAATTCCGCCTGAAAACGCTTGACCACGCCCCGGATACCCGAATCCTATATCCGCACACCCATCAAAAAGGCCGTGCTACTGGCACACTCCGGCGGGGCCAATGTCAGTTGGCGGAGTCGGGCGCGGAAGGCACGACGGGCATGACAGGTACGACGGGCACGACCGGTGCGACTGGAGTGACCGGAGCTCCGTCATTTGTGGGGGTGGTGTCATCGCCGCCTTTGGCCAGTTCCGCCCAGGCCTGCACGATATGGGCGTGAGCCGCGCGCCGCTGGTCGAGCTTCGACAGGTTGCGCGCCGCACGCACGGAATACTTGATGGTGGCGCGGGTCTTGGCCGCCTCCTTGACCACCGCCTGCAACACATCCTCGCGCGGTTCGGGGTGGTACATCACTTCGGCGGCAGTGATCGCCACGGCGAACTTGCCCGCCTCCAGCGCGCGCGAGGCGGCCAGGGTCAGCGCCTGGTCGCGCGCATCCTTGTAGTACCTGCCGCTGGCGGCCTGGGTGACCATGGCCATCCATTCATTGTCCGACGCAGTCTCGTCCGCCGTGTTCAAGGCCGTTACTTCGGCCATGAGTGCAGCGGGCAGCAGGGCCGATCCGTCGTCCCCCTGCTCCATGACCTGGCCGGTGCCGGGCAGCAGGCCGGCGACGGAAAGCAGGTTGTACAGCGCCCAGCTGAACAGCACGGCCAGCAGCAGTGCGGGAATGAGCTTCTTGTTGCGTTGCATCGGATTCCTTGTGTGCTCCGCCGTGGCGCAGGCCGGGCGGACCATTTACGGCGGGCCGCCCCCCTGCCGGAAGGCGGCCCGCTTTCGGGTATGTTTCAGGTGCGCTTCGTCGGCCCGACCGGCGTTACTCTTCCAGCCAGTCGGCCAACTCGGCCAACTGCGCCGCCACGGACGCGGGGCCGGTGCCGCCGGGCATTTCGCGCCGGGCCACCGCCGCCGCCGGGTCCAGCACGGCGTACACGTCATCGCCGATGCGGTTGCAGATGGCCTGCATGTCGGCCAGGGGCAGTTCTTCCAGGGTGATGGACCGCTCTTCCGCCAGGGCCACGGCGGCCCCGGTCAGGTGGTGCGCCTCGCGGAAGGGAATGCCCTTGCCCACCAGGTAGTCGGCAAGTTCGGTGGCGTTCAGGAAGCCCGCGCGCAGGGCGGCGCGCATGCGCCCTTCGTTGAAGCCCAGTTCGCGCAGCATGCCCGCCATGATCTCCAGCGACGCCGACACGGTGCGGTCGCAGTCGAGGAACGGCTCCTTGTCCTCCTGCATGTCGCGGTTGTAGGTCATGGGCAGGCCCTTCACCGTGGTCAGCATGGCGGTCAGCGCGCCGTACACGCGGCCCGTCTTGCCGCGCATGATCTCGGCCACGTCGGGGTTCTTCTTCTGCGGCATGATGGACGAACCCGTGGCGTAGGCGTCGGGCAGCCGCACGAACCCGAAGGCCGGGTTGGCCCAGATGATGATTTCCTCGCACAGGCGCGAGAGGTGGGCCATGATGGTGGCCCCGCAGAACAGCGATTCCAGTACGAAGTCGCGGTCGGACACGGCGTCCATGCTGTTGCGGAAGGTGCCGTACATGTCCAGCTGCTCGGCCACGTACGCGGGGTCCAGCGGGTAGGTGGTGCCCGCCAGCGCCGCCGCGCCCAGCGGGCACACGCGCGTCCGGCGGTCGCAGTCGGCCAGTCGCTCGGCGT
>NZ_VSMK01000517.1 GCF_011682075.1 Nitratidesulfovibrio liaohensis | reverse complement strand
TGCGCGGGCGGTTGCTGCGGGTGACGGGCCGGACGCCCGCGTCGTTTGGCGCGGACGATCCCGGCGGCCTGCGCGCGTTGCAGGATGCCCTGAGGGCCGAACTGGACCCGCTGCCCGCCGTGCTGCGTCGCCCCAGCGCGCTGCTGTTCGGCATGTAGGGTCGCCCGGTACCGGCCATTTCGCCACATTCTTTCCAGACGTCACGGGCTCACGCCCGGCCCATCTTGTGGTGGGCCGGGCGTGTTTTTTTGCGCGGCCCGCGAAACCGCTTGACTTCGAGCGCACTCCAACTTGTAGGCTCCGGAAAAAGGAGGAAGGCCCATGCGCATCCGTGACGTGGCGGCAACCACCGGGCTGAGCGCCCACACCCTGCGCTGGTATGAAAAGATCGGCCTGCTGCGCTCGGTGGAGCGCGACCGGGGCGGGCGCAGGCTGTTCACGCAGGACGACCTGCGCTGGTTGGAATTCATTGGCAGGCTGCGCGAGATGGACATGCCCGTGCGCGAAATGGTGCGCTACGCGGAACTGCGAGAGCGGGGCGAGCAGGGCGATGCCACGCTGGCGGCCCGTCGGGAACTGCTGGAAGGACACCGCCAGCGCGTGCGCGAGCGCATGGACCGGCTGGCGGCGTGCCTGACCCATCTGGATGACAAGATTGCCTGGTATCGCGGGCAGGAGGACGATCATGCATGACGACGTGAAGACGGCCCAAACGGAAGGGGCGGAACAGGCGGCAGGAGCGCAAGGGACGGAAACCCGCTACCAGCGCGGACTGCGGGTGCTGTCGCAGGTGGACGGCACGGCGGGCGAGCAGGTGGTGGCGAAACTGGCGGAATTCGCGCCGGACTTTGCGCGGCTGCTGGTGGAGTTTCCTTTTGGCGACGTGTATGCGCGGCCCCAGCTTGGCCTGCGGGAGCGCGAGATCGCCACCATCGCCGCGCTGACGGCCATGGGCACGGCGCGGCCCCAACTGGAGGTGCACATTGCCGCCGGACTGCATGTGGGCCTGACCCGCGAGGAGATCATGGAGGTGATCATGCAGATGGCGGTGTACGCGGGCTTTCCCGCCGCGCTCAACGGCATTGCCGCCGCGCGCGAGGTGTTCGGGCGGCATGGCGCGGCACGGGACGGGGGCGGGGCGTAGAAGGGGCGGAGCGTGGAAGGGGGACGGAACAATTCGTCCGAACTGGCCGGGGTTGGTGTGCGCCCGTAGCAGCCCCACCCCGCGACGGAGGCCCGCCGCGGGGTGCAAGGAGAAAAACAATCTGTCGGACGGGAAGGAATCCGTAATGGACCCGTGCCGCCCTCTTCAGGTCAGCGCGTGCAGTAGCCGTTGCTACCGTGGCCAGGCCAGCAGCACGTCCTCGCGGCGCAGGGGCAGGTCCAGCGCATCCTCCGGAGCATTGGGAATGCCCGCGTCGGTCAGCCCGTCCACGTAGCCGGGCGGCAACGTCCACACCCCGATGGCCGGGCCGCCGTCCATGCGGATGGCCAGCGCCACGGCCTCGTCGTTCAGGCCCAGGATGCGCGCGGGCCTGCGGCACCACGGCAGG
>NZ_VSMK01000516.1 GCF_011682075.1 Nitratidesulfovibrio liaohensis | reverse complement strand
GCCCCCCCAGCCGCAAGGCCGCCGTTCCCCTTCGCGCGGCTGCTGGCGGCACTGCCCCCGCGCACCCTGCGTGGCCGGGTGGTGCTGGTGCTGGCGTGCGGCATGGTGCTCATCCAGATCGTCAGCATGCTGTACGTGGTCACGCGCGGGGGGCCGTTCGTGTACAGTTCCGTGGCCCGGCAGGCCGCCATGCGCCTTGCGGGGCAGGCCCTGCTGCTGGATGCCGCAAAGCCGGAGGTACGGGCCGGCATGATCGCCCAGATGGTGCAGGGTGCCAGCCGCATCGCCCTGACCACCACCCCGCCCATCGCTCCCCATGTCGGCACGGCCCCTTCCGAACTGTCCGGCACTGCTGGCACGTCTGGCATGCCCGCCCTGGCGGCCGACGTGTATTCCTCCATCTTCGCGGACCACCTGCGCGGGCTGCTGGCCCCGGACATGCAGCTTGTCTGCCGGGTGGACGGCATTGCCCGCGACGTGGGACGCCGCCCGCCGCCGCCCCCGGGGCGCATCGACGACGGTCATTACGACATCGGCTACACCGTGGGCGTTCGTCTGCGCGACGGCATGTGGGCCGTGTTCACCCACGTGCTGCCCGAGGGCGACCGGCCATGGATACCCCAGCCCATGCTGTGGGACCTGGGCTGGCGCATCGTGGGCGTGGCCTTGCTGGGCCTGGTGGTGGTGGGCTGGATGACCCGCCCCCTGCGCATGCTGGCCGACGCTGCCGATGAATTCGGTGCCGGGCTGGTGCGCGCGCCCCTGCCGGAGCGCGGCCCGCTGGAAATCCGCCGCGCGGCGCAGGCCTTCAACCGCATGCAGGACCGCATCCGCCAGTTCGTGGACGAGCGCGGACGGCTGCTGGCCGCCATCTCGCACGACCTGCGCACCCCGGTCACCCGCATGCGCCTGCGCGCGGACCAGGTGGAGCCGCCGGAACTGCGCGAACGGTTCCTGACCGACCTGGACGAAATACGGGACCTGCTTTCCACCACCATCGACTTCGTGCGCAGCACCGACAGCCGCGAGGCAACCGCCCCCGTGGACGTGACCGCGCTGCTGGAAAGCCTGGCCGAGGACTGTCTGGACCTGCATATCGATCAAGCAGATCACCCGGGGCAGGCAGGGCAACCGCCCCATCCACCGTTGCGCATCACCCTGCACGGCACCGCCGAAGGGCGCCCCACCCACATCCAGGCCCAACCCCTGGCGCTGAAGCGCTGCCTGTCCAACCTGCTGGAAAACGCGGCACGCTACGGCGGCGGGCAGGTGGACGTGGAGGTGCGGGACACGGGCGACACGCTGACCGTGGCCATCCGCGACAGGGGCCCCGGCCTGCCGGAACACTGCACGGACAAGGTCTTCGAGCCATTCTTCCGCGTGGAGCATTCTCGCAACCGCCAGACCGGCGGCAGCGGCCTTGGCCTGTCCATCGCCCGCAACATCGCCCGCCAGCACGGCGGCGACATCACCCTGACCAACCGCGACGGCGGCGGACTGGAAGCCCTGCTGCGCCTGCCCCACGCGCGTCGGGCCGGGGCATAGCCCGGCAGG
>NZ_VSMK01000515.1 GCF_011682075.1 Nitratidesulfovibrio liaohensis | reverse complement strand
GGCGGCCACGGCGGCGGGGCTTTCCGCCGCCGCCGCGCCCTCGGCGGCCATGGCGCGCAGCTTTTCGCCGTTGCGGGTGTAGGCGGTTACCGGAAAACCGGCCTTGAGCAGGTTGCGGCACATGGGGGCACCCATGATGCCCAAGCCAATGAATCCGATGCGTTGCATGGCGTGCTCCTTTGCGGTGGCGGGGCAGCCGCGCGTTGCGGCGACCCCCATGGTGTTGCGCGGTTTACGGCGCCGGGAATCAGGACGGCCTGTGCCGTTCCAGGCTTTCAAGGTTGCAGAAATCGCGGTGGGCGGCATGGTCGATGGGGTAGTCCCACGAGCCGCTGCGCAGTTCCACGCGGCCGCCGAACCCGGTCTTGAAACGGTGCAGCCCGTGGAAGGGGTGGGCCGGGTCCAGCCCCGGCGGTACCGCACCCATGTCGTAGGCGGTGCAGCCGTGCAGGCGGGCCAGGCGCATGGCCTTCCAGTGCATGGCATAGGGGGCCATGCACTGGCGCTTTTCGTTGGACGAGGCTCCGTACAGGAAGTGCGCCGTGGTTCCGCACAGGGCCACAATGGCCCCGGCCAGCACGTCGGTACCGTGGCGGGCCAGCAGGAACAGGAGTTCGGCGTCCTGGAATGTGGCGGAGGGGGCGGATGTGCCCGTGGGCCGCGCGGCGTCCGTGCGGTCCGCCGCGCCAGCCCACTCGCACCAGCCGTGCCAATCCCCCTCGCCCGGCCAATCCGCCCGGGCAGGATGCGGCGGTGCGGCATGCTTTGCCCTTGCTGGGCTCAGGCCGCGCAGGCGGGCGCGGAACAGGGCCTGGAACTGCTCGTACCCGCAGGGGGCAAAGCCGTTGCGCAGGGCGGTCTGGCGGTACAGCCCGTGGAACACCGGCAGCATGTCCGGCGGGGCGGGGTCAACCCGCACATCCTTCCGGTCCGCAAGGCCGATGTTGTAGCGGGTCTTGGGCTTCATGCGCGCCAGAATGTCCTGCTCCGTGCCGGTCAGGTCCACCACCAGCGAACTGGCCACGGTCATGTCGCGGTGGGCCTTGCGCAGGTTCCAGTTGCGGGTGCCCATGTTCATGCGCATCTCGCGGATGCGTGGTTCCGGGTAGGCGTTGCTGCCGTGGGCGCGCATGTCGTCGGCATAGGGTGAGGCCCACGGCAGGTCGTAGCGGATGAATGCCACGGACGGGCCAAGGTTGCGGGCCAGCGCTTCGGAAAGGTCTTCGAGGAACGGACCGTAGTCCTCCTCGGCGGGGGCGTGCTCCGGCCCTTGCGGCACGTAGGCCATGGCGCGGCCGCGCCCCATGGGTTGCAGCAGCACCAGCACGTCGCCGTGGCGGTCGGTGGCGGCCAGGTCGAACGCCTTCGGCGTGTAGCCCAGCCGGGCCTTTACCTGCGCCCAGTATCCCGTCTGGAACAGGATGTCGGTGGGCAGCAGCGCATCGGTCCGTTTCAGTGAAAGCTCGAACATGTCGAATCCCTGTTGAGGTTGGCGTGCGCCGTCAGGCGCGGTCCGTGGTCGCGGGAGGGGGCAGGCCGGGCAGCGGCGGACCGGCGGCATCGCGCCGCC
>NZ_VSMK01000514.1 GCF_011682075.1 Nitratidesulfovibrio liaohensis | reverse complement strand
CGCGCTCGAAGCCCTGCCCGATGCGCAGCACCAGCCGCACCTGTCCGGCGTCGAGCAGGCGGGCCATGTCCGCATCGCGGTGCAGGTATTCCACCACGCGGAACGTGGGCGACCCGGCCACCCGCGCGGCCAGCTCGCGCGAGGCCGCGCTGCGGTCCTCGTCGTAGATGGCGCAGGGCACGTCCACCAGGTCGAAGGTGGCGGCATAGCCGAAGATGATGGTCTGGAGCAGCGGCGGCAGGATGACCACCGTGCGGCTCTTGGGGTCTTTCAGCAGGGTCAGGAATTCCTTGACGATGAGCGCCAGCAGGCGGTGCAGCAGGGCCAGCGGGCCGGATTGCACGGACTGGCCGGATTGCAGGGACTGGCCGGATTGCAGGGACTGGCCGGATTGCAGGGACTGGCCGGGCTGGGCGGAAGTGCGCGCGGCGGGGGGCTTGCGGGTTATGTTGTCTGTGATGGCGTGGTCGTGCATGGCGCGCTCCGAGGGGCCGTGTCCCAAGTAGGATTTTCGTTTGTTGGCAAGGAAAACGAGCCTGTCATGAGGGAGTGCCTCAGCCGCCAGGTGAGCACGCAGTGCGAATCTTGCGGATGAGGCCGCAGCGCGTACTCTTGTTGCATTTGACCGATATGGCGGGCGACGTTTGACCGCGTTGCGCACGATGTCCGTAGGGCTCGCAAGCTCGCCCAAGGGTCACGCCCCGCGCCCTTCGGGTCGGAAGCCAACGGGCGAAAGGACAATTTGGATACGGCCCTAATCCAGCCGTTTGCGGCAACGCAGCCTCGCCACGGTCAGGAAAAAGAACGCCAGTGCGGCCAGGGCCAGCGCGTTGGGCACGATGACCTCCCATACCTCGCCCGCCAGAAAGATGGTCTTCAGCAGGGTGGCGAAGTAGCGCGCCGCGATGACGTACGAAACCGCCTGCACGAAGCCGGGCGTGCTTTCCAGGTCGAAGATGAACCCCGACAGGAACAGCGCGGGCAGAAAGGTGGCCAGCAGCGCGGCCTGCCCGGCGATGAACTGGTTGCGCGCCAGCACCGAGATGAACAGCCCCATGCCCAGCGCGGCGGTGAGGAACAGCGACGAGGCCCCGGCCAGCACCGCCAGCGAACCGCGCAGGGGCACCCCGAACAGGTACAGGGCCATGATCACGGTCAGCACCATGCCCCCCATGCCCAGCACGAAATAGGGCAGCAGTTTGCCGGTGAGCAGTTCGCCCATGCGCACCGGGGTTACCAGCAGGGCCTCCATGGTGCCGCGCTCCCATTCGCGGGCCATGACCATGGCGGTCAGCAGGGCGCCGGTCAGGGTCATGATCAGCACCATCAGCCCCGGCACCAGAAAGTGGCGGCTATCGGCAGTGGGGTTGAACCACATGCGCGTGGCCATCCGCACCGCCGGAACCTGCCCGGCCGCGGCAACACGACCGGACAGCCAGCTTTGCCACACGCTGGTGACGTAGCCGGACACGGTGCGGGCGTTGTTGGGATCCACCCCGTTGACGATGAGTTGCACAGGCACGGTGCCCGCATCGCCTGCCGGGGGCGCGCCGTCGGGCCGTGCCGTGCCGCCTGCCGCCCC
>NZ_VSMK01000513.1 GCF_011682075.1 Nitratidesulfovibrio liaohensis | reverse complement strand
AGCGCGACGCCGCCGGGCGCCGTCTGGACATGGACGGCGGCACGGGCCGCGCGGCACTGCGTGGCCGCGACGTGCGCCTGACCATCGACACCCAGGTGCAGTTCTTTGCCGAAGAAGCCCTGGCCCGCTCGGTGGATCAGTTCGACGCCTCGTGGGGCGGCTGCCTTGTGGTGGATGTGGATTCCGGCGACATCCTGGCCTGGGCGCAGTACCCGTTCTTCAACCCCAATGCCTACCGCGACTATAAGCCCGAACGCTGGCGCAACCGCCTGGCCGCCGACGCGCTGGAGCCCGGCTCCACGCTCAAGCCGTTCCTGGTGGCCGCCGCCCTGCAGGAGGGCGTGGTCAAGGGCGACACCACGTTCAACTGCGAAAAGGGCCGCTGGAAGACCCGCTACATCACCATCCGCGATACCCACAGCTACGACGTGCTGCCGGTGAACAAGGTGCTGCGCTATTCCAGCAACATCGGCATGGCCAAGATCGGCCTGGAGCTCGGGTCCAAGCGCTACTGGGAATACCTGAACCAACTGGGCTTCGGCGACCGCACCGGCCTGCCCATCACCGAAAGCAAGGGCATCCTGCGCGACCCGCGCCACTGGTCAGAGCCGGACCTGATCACCACCTCGTTCGGCCAGGCCATTGCCGCCACCGGCGTGCAGATGGCCCAGGCCTACCTGACCCTGGCCAACGGTGGCGAACGCAAGCCGCTGCGTCTGGTGGTGGACACCGGCGACAACACCCCGGCCAACTCGGCCAGCCAGAAGGTGTACAACGACAAGACGGTGAAGCAGGTCATCTCCATGCTGCGCGAAGTGGTGGAGGAAGACGGCACCGGCACCCGCGCACGCATTCCCGGCATCATGGTGGGCGGCAAGACCGGCACTGCGCAAAAGGCTGACGAAACAGGGCGTTACGGGCACGAACGACTGGCTTCCTTCGTGGGTTTTGCGCCCATCGACAAGCCCAAGTACCTGATTTTGGTCATGGTGGACGAACCCCAGAAAAATTCGTACGGCGGCGTGGTCGCTGCGCCCGTGTTCAAGCACGTGGCCATGCGCACCATGGCCTACCATGGCCTGCTGCCCGATGCGCCCGACCCGGAGGCCCCCACCTACGCCACGCCCCTGGGCAAGACCGGGCCGGTGGAAGTGCGCCGCGAGGTGGCCGAGGCCGTGCGCGAGGCCCCCGACGGGGTGCCCAACGTGGTGGGCAAGTCGGTGCGCCGGGCCGTGGAGGTGTTTGCCCGGCAAGGCATGGTGCCCGTGCTCAAGGGCGTGGGGCAGACCGTGATCCGCCAGACCCCGGAACCGGGCACCGAATGGCCCAAGGGCCAGCCCACGGGGCAGTGCGTCCTGTGGCTTTCCGAGAATTCCTAGGAGCATCGGCAGATGACCCATATATCTTTTGATGACCTTCTGGCCCGTGTGCGCCAGAACATGCCGGAAATCCGTACCGATTCGCGCAGGGTGGGCCGGGGCGACGTGTTCGTGGCCGTGCCCGGCGTTGCCGCCAACGGCGGCGCGGGCGTGGACGGCGCGGACTTCATCGCCAAGGCATGGGCCGCCGGGGCCGGGGCGGTGGT
>NZ_VSMK01000512.1 GCF_011682075.1 Nitratidesulfovibrio liaohensis | reverse complement strand
AGCGACGGCCCGGCACCCGCGACGACGGCGGGCAGGCCGTCCAGCGCGCCGCGCAGCGACTTCATGTCGCCGTCGGCCAGGGCGCGGCGGAAGTTGGAAAGCTCGTTGCCCACCATCACGTCCTGGGCGCGGCGCAGGGTGGAGAGTTCCACCGACAGGGCGTCCAACTGCTCGCGGCAGATGCGGGCCCAGTGGGCGTAGGCGGGGCCGATCTGCTGGCTGGGCAGGTCGGCCTGCAACAGGATGCGCCCGAACAGGAACTGCTTGTCGCAGCCGCGCACGGCGGCCACCAGCGCGTCGAACTGCGGCACGATGAAGGTCAGCCTGCCCGATTCGATGAACGGACGGTAATCCGTCAGTCCCAGGCACAGGCTGAGCATGGCCGGGTCGGGTTCCACCACCAGCAGCCGGTGACGGGGCGGCGTCTGCTCCAGCATGTGGTTGAGGCCGTAGCCCAGGTTGGCGCCCACGATGATGGTGGCCGAACGCTCCGCCTGCTCCGTGGGCGGCCATGACCGGTAGGCGAATTGGGGCGGAAAGGCGTCAAACAACCGACGACCATCCTCCAGTTCGACGTCCAGCATGTTCCAGCGGTTCAGGCGCAGGCGAGAGGCCTGCGTCTCGGGCGCCGGAGCGTTTGCGGCCAGCCACGCGGCCACCTGAGGCTGCGCGGCTGCCAGGGCCTTGGTGTTGTCGGCGAGGAATTGGGTGTGGTTCATGGGCCTGCCCATGCATGATGCATGCCGCACGAATGGCCTGCGGGCGGGTGGCAGGGGGGCGGCGGGCAGGGCAGGGAAACAGGCCGCCCCCTCGGCGCGGTGCGCGAAGGGGGCGGTGCCTTTATGCAGCGGATGGGGGGGGATGGCTGGGACGGCCTACGGCGCGCCGGTTCCTGATTCCGTCGTCACCGGTTCGGCGGGCGTCGCCGGAGGCGTGGGCAGCGGCGGCACCGTGATGGGGGCGTCCAGCGTTTCCGGGGCCCTGCGCAGGGGGGCCTTGTAGGTGGTCGTGCCGTCCGCCGGGACGTCGGCCCCGCCGGGCAGGGCGGTGGACGCCGGGGGAACGGGAACAATCGGGCCGTCCAATGTTTCCGGCGCGGTGCGTCGTACCGACTTGTACGGAACGAGGCCGCCGTCCGTGCCATCAGCGGGAGCCGTGGGCGTCAGGAGTGGCGGGGCGGTGGATTCCGTTGCCGGGACCGTTACTTCGGGAGTTGCGGGGTACACAGGGGGCGCCACCGGTTCCGGCAGGGCCGGGATTTCCGGGGGCGTGACCGGCGCGCGTACCTCGCCGCCCGCGTCATGAGGCACGGTGGGCGGTGCGGTGGGGAGTACGGGTGCGGGTTCCGGTGCCGGGGCGGGGGCAGGCGCGGGAACCACCGGCTCCATCTGTGCCGGTTCGGTGGCCCGGGGCAGGGGAACGTGCTCCGTGGGTGTCAGGCCCACCGGCGGCGCAACGGGTTGCGTTTCAGGGAACACGGTGGGGGCCACGCCGGGCATTGCCGCCGCGTCGTCGCTGATGGCCGGTGTTTCGGCGGGCATGCCGTCCGGGGCGACATCCTGTGGCGCGGCGGGGGCGGAGCCAG
>NZ_VSMK01000511.1 GCF_011682075.1 Nitratidesulfovibrio liaohensis | reverse complement strand
CGCCCCCGCGCAGCCGGAAATTTCCCCGGAAATCTCCCCCGCAGTCCCGGAGGTAGAGGACAGCCCCGCTGGCTACGCCGCGCGCATCGAGGCGCTGGAGGCCTCTCTGGCCAGCCTGGCCGAACAGCGCGCCGAAGAGCGCGCCGCCCGCGAGGCGCTGGAAACGCGCCTGTCGGCCATGGAATCGCTGGCCGACGCCGCCCCCGCACTTTCCGAAGACACACTGGCCGAGTTGCTGGAACCCCTGCTGGCGCGTGAGGACGGTCCGTTCGCCCCGCTGGTGGATCGCGTGCGCGCCGTCTTGTCCGAAGACCTGGACGCCCGCATCGAAGAACGGCTGGCCCCCCTGCGTGAACGCCTCGAAGGCACTGGCGAGGCCGGTGCGATGGAAGCGGAAGGCATCACCCAGGCCGACCTGGACATGCTGGCCGCGGACCTGCGCGTCACGTTGCTGGCCGAGACGGACAAGGCCGCCGCTGCCGCCGCCGCGCGGATCATCCGCGAGGAAATCGCCGCGCTGGCCGAAGCCCTGTAGAAACCACCGCCTGATGGGTTCAGGCGGCCCGCGCGAATATCGCGACTGTTTCATGGGCGGGGCCGGGTCATCCGGTTCCGCCCTTTCGCGTGCGGTGCCCCTCATCAAGACCCGCCCCCCCCCCGGCAAATACGCCGCCCGGCGTGCCCCCCGCCGGAAGGCCTGCCCCGCCGGGCCTCGACGGGCGCGGGCCGCAATGCTATAGACACCTGAAAAAAGAGGGATGGCTTACCGGTTATTCCTCTTTCACCCGTCCGGTCTTCGTCCGCTGTGGTCGAGACCATTCCCCCACGGGCGGGTTTTCTTTTTTCCGGCGGCGTGGCCGCCCGCTTGCCAGCCAAATGTACCGGGCCGGGTTCCGTCGGCACGTTGGCCAATGCATCAGCCTGCGGCCGGGCAACCGCCCTGCCACCGGAAACGGCCCATGGCGGCCCGTGGAGGCCCGTGGCGGCCCGTGCGGGAAAGCCGCGGGGCCGTCGCGAAGCGGCCCGGCGGACCGCAACCAGAGAAACGCGCTCGAAGGCCCTCACCCAAAAGGACCGCACATGGACAAGATTCGCAAGGAAGCCCTGCAGGTGACCAAGGAAATCGTGGTCAAGTTCATCGAAACCCAGCGGGTTTCCCCGGCGAGCCTGGGCGAGGTGTTCCCCTCCATCTACCGCGTGGTGCTGGAATCCATCGCCACCGACGGCGCGCGCGACGGCCAGCCCCCCGTGGTGTCGGCGGCCTCCACCGGAACGGAGCGGGAGTAAGCGCGCATGGACCGTTCCGCCACCTCCTGCCAGAATGCCGCCGCTGCAGACGGCGCCGCCTCCGCGCCCGATCCGTGCGGGCACGCCCGCAGCGTTTCCGGCATGTTCGGCCGCATCGCCGACTGGTACGACCTGCTGAACCGCGTGCTCAGCGGCGGGCTGGACAAGTACTGGCGCTACCGCCTGGTGCGGCACGTGGTGCCCGGCCCCACGGGCCGCGTGCTGGACCTTGCGGCGGGCACCATGGACGTCTCGCTGGAAATCGTGCGCCAGCACCCCGGCACCCGCGTGCCCGCCCTGGACTTCTGCCGCCCCATGCTGCAGCGCGGGCGGGACAAGCTGTT
>NZ_VSMK01000510.1 GCF_011682075.1 Nitratidesulfovibrio liaohensis | reverse complement strand
CCGGACGGCGGCGGCCTCACGGACGTGCCGCGCGGCGGCAGCTGGGCCGCCGCGCGCACGTTCCGCCACGCAAGGTTCCGGCACGCATTTGTGACGACCCCATGCGGCGGAATGAATGCGCACGTTTCCTACACGGGTGTACGGGCACCAGGGTGTCGGAAAGCATGGCGGATTCGCCTGCCGGGAAAGCCGGAGTGGAAGCGGAGGACGGCAGCCCGCGCGGGGCGGGTCTGTCTGGGGTCACGGTGGGATCCGGCGGCACCCCGGCACAGGACACGATCACAAGGGGATCGGCCAGCCAGCCGGGGTCGCGTGCGGGAGCCGCTGCGCACGGGGCGCGGCGGACGCATGCCGACCGGAGTCACGCGTGGCACTCTGTCCTTTTACCTGAGAGTTTCGCCGCCCCGGTTCCCTGCGAGGACACGGGCGGTTTGCTCCTTCGGTGCTCCACGGATGGAGGCTCTCCAGAGGTTCGTCGGGCAGCAGTCCTTTCGCCTGAAAGATTCACTTCGTCGGCGCCCCATGCCGTTTGCCGCCGGCTGGGGTCTCTCCTGCTGTCGTCATCCGAAACCAAGCGTGACTGGGGGTGTATCCGGTTGCCGGGGGAAACGCAAGCGGTGTCACAACACGCTGACATCGCACATGAAATGCACCGTTTGCATAAACAGTCCACAATCGATCTGCATGGGGCCTGGCAGCCGGGTCCACTCCGCCCCGCCCCCACTCACCCTCGCATGCCCTTATGGCGCACCGCGCATGCGGCATGCGCTCCCTCTTGTCCGGCAGCACATGCCGCATGGACAATGCCTGCTACCCCTGCGCCAGGGGGCGCACGGCCAGCAGGCGGGCCTTCAGTTCCGCCGGGTCGGTGATGGGCGGCGAGCAGGCGTAGTTCTCGCACAGCCAGGCTGTTGCCCGGTCTTCCAGCGGGGCCAGGTGCGCGGTGAACGGCACCAGCGCCGCAAGGTCGCGCGCATTGTCGGTGGTGCGCAGGTGCAGCACCGTGGTGGGCGCATAGGTGCCCCGCACGGCTGCCAGCATGTCCTCCGTATCCGGCTGGTCCGGCTCGCCCGCCACGATCACCGAACGCCCGCCGCTAAGCGCGAAATCCACCCCGCACAGGAACATGGTGGATCCGATGGGGTGATGGCGCACCTGCGTGGCAAAGGCGCGCAGCACGCCCCGCGCCCGCTCGCCGTATTCCGGTCGCCCCAGCAGCAGCGCCAGGCGCAGCAGATTGAACAGCGCCGCGGCGTTGCCCGAGGGCAGCGCGCCGTCGTGCCCTTCCTTGCGGCGCACCAGCAGGGCATCGCCATCCGCCGGGGTCATCCAGTACCCGCCGCCCTCGGCATCGTGAAAGAAGGTGTCCTGCACCTCTTGCAGGCGCAGGGCACGCCGCAGCCAGCGTACCTCGCCGGTGGCGCCGTACAGCTCGATGAGCCCCCAGATCATGAAGGCGTAATCGTCCAGCAGGCCGGACACGGCGGCCTCGCCGTCACGCCAGCGGTGCAGCAGCCGCCCTTCCGGGGTGGCCATGCGCGACAGCACGAAGTCCGCCGCAGCGGCTGCGGCTTCCGCCAGATGCGGCGCGTCGAAGGCCTGGGCGCACCGCGACATGGCGGCAATGGCCAGG
>NZ_VSMK01000509.1 GCF_011682075.1 Nitratidesulfovibrio liaohensis | reverse complement strand
CGGGGCCTGCCGCGCCCCCCTTGCCCCCATTCCCGCCAGCCCCCCCCGCAATCCCGGCCAGCGCCCGCAGGTCGGGCGGCAGATCCGCCGGGGTGATGACATCGCCCGCGCAGAGCACGGCGGCCCGCTCGATGATGTTGTGCAGTTCGCGCACGTTGCCCGGAAAGGGATAGCGGGCCAGCACGTCCAGCGTTTCCGGCGCGATGTGCGGGGCGGGCCTGCCCGTGTCGCGCGCGGCCTTTTCCGCAAAGTACTGGGCCAGCAGGGGCACGTCCTCCATGCGCTCGGCCAGCGGGGGCATGCGCAGCACCACCACGTTCAGGCGGTAGTACAGGTCGTGCCGGAAGCGCCCCGCCGCCGCCTCCGCCGCCAGATCCTTGTTGGTGGCGGCCAGCAGGCGCACGTCCACGGGAATGTCCGCCGTGCCGCCCACCCTGCGGATGGTGCGTTCCTGCACCGCGCGCAGCAGCTTGACCTGCATGGGCAGCGACATCTCGCCCACCTCGTCGAGGAACAGCGTGCCCCCTTCCGCCGCCTCGAACAGCCCCTTGCGCTGGCGCACCGCGCCGGAAAAGGCCCCCTGCTCGTGGCCGAACAGCTCGCTTTCCAGCAGTTCCTCGTTGAACGCCCCGCAGTTGATGGCCAGAAAGCGCGACTCCGACCGGCGGCTGAACAGGTGCACCATGCGCGCGGCCAGTTCCTTGCCGGTGCCCGTCTCGCCCAGGATCAGCACGGTGACGTCCGAGGGGGCCACCTGGGCGATGGTGCGCTTCAGCGCCTGCATGCACGGCGCGGCCCCCAGCAGGGGCACGGGCAGCGACCGTTCGCGCAGCTGTTCGCGCAGGCGAGCCACCTCCTGCTTCAGGCGGCGCTTTTCCAGCGCCTTCTGCACCAGCGCCCGCGCCTCGTCCAGGTCGTAGGGCTTGGGCAGGTAGTGGTAGGCCCCGGCGTGCATGGCCTCCACCGCCGTCTTCACCGTGGGGTAGCCGGTGACCACCACCACCTCGGTATCCGGGTGGCGCATCCGCACGGCTCGCAGCAGGTCCAGCCCGTCCATGCCCTGCATCATCAGGTCGGTGAGCACCAGGTCGAAGTCGGCCCCGGCCAACAATTCCAGCGCCTCTGCCCCGTTGGCGGCGGTGAACGTCTCGTGCCCCTGCCGCCCCAGCGCCAGGGCCAGGTTGTCGCGGGCGATGGCCTCGTCATCCACCACCAGAATGCGCGCCGGGCCGGGGGGGCCCGATGCGTGCGGGGTGGCCGGAGATGAAGGGGGCGAAGGGGGGCCCGCCGTCTTCGCGGCAGCGCCTGTTGCCCGTCCGGGCGTGTCGTTCATGCCGCGTCTCCCGTGGGGTCCGGCGCGCCCAGCGGCAGCCGGATGGTGAAGCACGTGCCCGCGCCGGGGGTGCTTTCCACCCCTATGGAGCCGCCGTGCTTGCGGATGATGCCGAAGGCCACGGACAGCCCGAGGCCGGTGCCCTTGCCCACCTCCTTCAGCGTGAAGAAGGGGTCGAAGATGCGGCCAAGGTGTTCTGGCCCGATGCCGATGCCCGTATCGGCCACGCGCAGCACCACCTGGCGCGCCGCCGCGTCGCGCGCGGCGGTGACGGTGATGGCCCCGGCGCGGGGAAGGGCCCCGTCC
>NZ_VSMK01000518.1 GCF_011682075.1 Nitratidesulfovibrio liaohensis | reverse complement strand
GAGCGGGCCAGCAGCAGGTTGGCCCCCACGTCCAGGGCGGCGGCCAGCATCACGGCCAGCAGGAAGGGAAGCGCGGACCGGCTCATGGCGTCACCTCCCTGTCGGCCTGCGCGGCGCGGGCCGAGGGAATCGTCCCGCCGTCCCGCGCGGGCTTCGGAGCATCGTGCCGCGTGCCGTGGTGCACCATCAGGACGCCGCAGAGTATGGCCGCCAGCGCAGCCATGCGGGATGGCGTGAGCCGCTCGCCCATCAGGGCGCCCGCAAGCGTTATGAGCGCCAGCCCGACCCCCTCCCATACGGCGTAGGCCACGCCCACCGGCACGCGGGTAACGGCGCGGGCCAGGCACCAGTAGGAAAGGCCCAGCAGCAGGTACATGGCGGCCATGCCGGACACGGGCCAGGCGGCCTGCGAGGCCTTCATGATCACCGTGCCCGCTACCTCCAGCACGATGGAACAGGACAGGAACAACCAGGGTATGATGTTGGACACGCAAAAGCTCCTGGCGACCGGCGACTTCTGCGAAGTGCACGGGCCGCCGACGTTGTGGGCATGGATTGAAACTGCGGAAAACGGGAAGGATGCCGTCTGCCGGTTGTTCCGGCGCGGCGTAGGGTGGCGGGCTAAAGCGCGCTGCGCCAGAACCGTTCACGAGACGAAACGGTGCATGGCGTGCAGGTGGGGATGCAGAGAAGTCTCTTGGTCATGATGCGTTCAGCATGCCACGATCATGCAATGGGGGCAAGCAGCGGCGCGGGCGACGGAATACCGCCGCCCGCGCCGGGAAATGCTCGTCATGCCCTTCGGCCCGCCCGCCCCGCGTCCTTGGGGGCGGGCGGCCAGCCGGGGTGTGCACGGAGAGGACTGCGACTACTTGAAGCGGGCCCTTGCAGAGGCGAAGGCCGCCTCCACGGCGTCCCAGGCCAGCTCCAGGCCGGCCTTCATGTCCTTCCAGGCATGCTCGCCAGCATGCTGCAATTCGTCCAGCTTGCGCTTGGCCTCGTCGCGCTTGTGGCGCAGGTCGGTGATCTGCTCGTGGTATTCCACGCGGGCTTCCGCCTTGGCCAGCGCCGCCTGCACTTCCAGCTTCTCGAGTTGGGCCTTCCACAGTTCGAGCTTGTCGCGAAGGGTGCGGATGTACTCTTCCCTGGTGTTGGGCATGGTCTGCACTCCCGTGGCTGGAGGTTCGAGGGGAGCCGGAACGTCCGGCATCCGCGCGGCCCCGTGCCGCGCCTTCACCCGTACAGGTAGGCATCGGTGCGGGCCGGGGCAAGGGCAGGACGGGGAAATGACACAATGCTTCGCCGTGATCCCCCCGAAATCATTGATTAGAGGCAGTTTCACCCGCTCGGAAACAAAACCGCCCGCCGCGTATGCTCGCGGCGGGCGGTCATTTTCCATCCTGTTACCCCGCAGGCCTTGCGGCACATGGGGTTTTGCACGTTTCCCGCTCCGCGTTGCCGTTGCGCTCCGGTTGCGGGCGGTGCGGGGCAGCGCGATGCGGTTTCCCGCTACCGGCAGGCGTTTTCCTGCCGTTGCGGCAGCTTAGCCTGCGTGGTCGAAGCCCGCCTGCAACGCATCCGCGTTCTTGGGAATCAGATGGCTGTAGTGCGCGGAAATGACGCTGCCCAGGCTCTTCTTCACCACGTCCAGGTCCACCACGCCGGTGGCCCGCACGTAGGCGCCCAGCGCCACCATGTTGGCCATCTTGGTGTTGCCAAGCTTGTCGGCGATGTCGTTGGCGGGCACGCACACGGTGCGCACGCGCGCCTCGGCCTGCGATGCGTCCACCAGCGATGTGTTCAGCACCTGCACCCCGCCGTCTTCCAGCCGGGGCTGGAACTTGTCCAGCGAGGGCTGGTTCATGACGATGAGGCTCTTGGGCCGCTGGATGATGGGCGAACCGATGTCCTCGTCCGACACCACCACCGTGCAGTTGGCGGTGCCGCCGCGCATTTCCGGCCCGTACACGGGAATGTACGTCACGTTCAGCCCGGCGTTCATGCCCGCGTAGGCCAGCAGGTTGCCGATCAGCATCACGCCCTGGCCGCCGAAACCGGCCATGATCACGTCCTGGTAGAGCGCCATCAGCACACCCCCTCGCCTTCGGTCACGTCCTTGTACACCCCCAGCGGAAAGTAGGGGATCATCTCTTCGCGGATGCGGGTATTGGCCTTCACCGCGTCCATGCGCCAGTTGGTGGGGCAGCCGGACAGCAGCTCCACGAAGCCGAAGCCCAGGCCCTGTTGCTGCACGTCGAAGGCCTTGCGCACGGCCTTCTTGGCGGCGCGAATGTTCTTGACGCTGTCAAGCGAGGCGCGGGCGGAATAGGCCACCCCGCCAAGGCCCGCGATGATCTCTGCCATGCGGATGGGCATGCCCTCGCGGTCGCGGCAGCGGCCACCGGGGCAGGTGGTGGTCTTCTGCCCGATGAGGGTGGTGGGGGCCATCTGGCCGCCGGTCATGCCGTACACCGTGTTGTTCACGAACACGATGGTGATGCGCTCGCCACGGTTGGCGGCGTGCATCACTTCGGCAAGGCCGATGGACGCAAGGTCGCCGTCACCCTGATAGGTGAACACGATCTTGTCCGTGCGCCCGCGCTTGACGCCGGTGGCCACGGCAGGGGCGCGCCCGTGCGGGGCCTCCACCGAGTCCACGGCCAGATAGTTGTAGATGAACACCGAACAGCCGATGGAGGCCACGCAGATGGTGTCGTCCACCACGCCCATTTCCTCCAGCACTTCGGCCACCAGGCGGTGGGCGATGCCGTGGTGGCAGCCGGGGCAGTAGTGGGTGGCGCGGTCCACCAGCACGTCGGGAACCTCGAAGGCCATCTGCTCGTCGTCGGCGAGCGCCAGTCTTTCGTCAGCCTGCATCACTTGCCCCCCATGGCGTCCAGAATGGGCGCGAGGAAATCGTCAGAACCGGGCATTTCGCCCGGCATGTGCCCGTAGAAGGCGGAATCCACGATGCCGCGAATGGAAAGCCGCACGTCCTCCACCATCTGGCCGCAGTTGTGCTCGATGGTCAGGAAGCGCTTTCCCTGTTCCGCCAGGCCGCGCAGCAGCGGGCCGGGGAAGGGGAACAGGGTCTGCGGCCGCACCAGGCCCACCTTGTGGCCCTGGGCGCGCAGCTTGCGGATGGCGGACTTGGCGATGCGCCCGATGGAGCCGTAGGCCACCACGATCAGCTCCGCATCGTCGGTCAGGAAGCATTCCGCCCTGGCTTCGGCCTGCATGTCGGCGTACTTGGCCTGAAGGTGGCGGTTCTGCCCGGCCAGCGCGCCGTCTTCGAGGAACAGCGACTTCAGCAGGCGCGGCTTGCGGCCCCTGGCGCCTTCCAGCCGCCAATCAGCGGCTTCGGTGCCTGCAACGGCGGCGGGCTTCCACGGGGTGACCGGTTCCTTCATCTGGCCCACGATGGCGTCGCCCAGCACCATGACCGGGTTGCGGTACTTGAAGGCCAGGTCGAAGGCTTCCACCATCATGTCGTAGCATTCCTGGCAGGTGGCAGGGGCCAGCACCAGCAGCTTGTAGTCGCCGTGGCCGCCGCCCTTCACCGACTGGAAGTAGTCGCCCTGCGAGGGGCCGATGTCGCCAAGGCCCGGGCCGCCCCGGTTCATGTTGACGATGACGCCGGGCAGTTCGCTGCCCGCCATGTACGAAATGGCTTCCTGCATCAGCGAGATGCCGGGGCTGGACGACGAGGTCAGCGCGCGGATGCCCGCGGCGGCGGCGCCCAGCAGCATGTTGGCCGAGGCCACCTCGCTTTCCGCCTGCACGAATTCGCCGCCCGCGTCGGGCAGGGCGTAGGACATCATTTCCGGAATGTCGTTCTGCGGGGTGATGGGGTAGCCGAAGTAGCAGCGGCACCCCGCGGCCAGCGCGCCGTGGGCGATGGCCTCGTTACCCTTGATGAAGATGCGTTCCGGCGTGCCCGTGTCGGTTGTGTTGTTCGGCATTGGGCTACTCCTTCCCGGCCTTCTTGGCCTTGCGCGACTTGATGACGCGGATGGCGACGTCCGGACAGATCAGCGCGCACGAGGCGCAACCGGTACAGTCCTTCATGGCATCCGCCGGAACCTCGGCGACCTTGTAGCCCTGCCTGTTGAAGCGCGAGGACTGCACGATGATGCCCTTGGGGCACACCGTGGTGCACAGCAGGCACCCCTTGCAGCGCTCGTCCAGAAATACGACCCGTGACATGAAACCGTCCTTTGGGATGGAGGTTCGAAAGGCTGGTGGATGTGCTGCGCGCCCGGCGGTGGCCGGGTGCGCGCCGCTGCGGTATCTGCCGCCGGAGCGGCATGCCGGTACGGCGGTGTGCGTTCGATTGCCCGCGACGGCGTGCCGTCAGCGGGCGGACATCGTGCTGCCGTCTGCGCCGTCGTGCGCGCTGTTTCCGGCAGGCGGGGCCGCACCGCGCGGCGGCTTCTACCTATAGGACAAGTTCCGCCGCTTTTCAAAGCATGGTGCGGTGCCCGTCGAACTGGGCAGCCGTACCGCACTTTCGGGGTGTTGTTGCGCGCAACTGCCCGTCACAACAGCAGCATGGCATCGCCGTACGAGAAGAAGCGGTACCCGCGCGCCACCGCCTCTGCATAGGCGGACAGCACCCGCCTGCGCCCGGCAAAGGCGGAAACCAGCATCAGCAGCGACGATTCCGGCAGATGGAAATTGGTTATGATGTGGTCCGCCACCGTGAACCGGTAACCGGGCTTGATGAAAATGTCCGTCCAGCCGGTGAAGGCGCGCACCTCGCCGCAGGCGCGCACCGTGCCCTCCAGGGTGCGGGTGGATGTGGTGCCCACGGTGACCACCGGCCTGCCTTCCGCCTTGGCCGCGCGGATGGCGGCGGCGGTGGCCTCGCCCACCTCGATGTATTCGCGGTGCATGGCATGCTGGCGGATGTCCGCGCAGCGCACCGGGCTGAAGGTGCCGTAGCCCACGTACAGGGTGACCTCGGCCCATTGCCTGTCCGTGGCGGCCAGGCGGGCGCGCAGGTCGTCGGTGAAGTGCAGCCCGGCGGTGGGCGCTGCCACGGAGCCCAGGCGGCTGTCGTCGGCGTACACGGTCTGGTAGCGGTCGCGGTCTTCCTGCGCGTCAGGTGTGACTGCACCCGTTTCGCGGCGGATGTACGGCGGCAGGGGCAGGTGCCCCTGCGCCAGGAACAGCTGACGCAGGTCGCCCCGCCAATGCAGACGTACCGCGCTGCGCCCGAAGTCGCCGGGCTGGATCACCTCCACCCGCAGGTGCGGGCCGAAGTCCATGACGTCGCCGGTGCGGATCTTTTTGGAGGCGCGCAACAGCCCTTCGGCAGGCACGCTGAGCCAGCCTTCGCCTTCATCGCGCAGGCCTTCGCCCGTGCTGTCACGTCTGCTGCCCGTTCCAGTGTCGCCCCCGGCCAGTTCTTCCAACAGGGGCAGGGGAGTCAGCAACAGGAATTCCACCTTGCCGCCGGTGGGCCGCAGGCCCAGCAACCGGGCTGGCAACACCTTGGAATTGTTGGCCACCAGCAGGCAGCCTTCCGGCAGGTGGTCGCACAGGTCCGCGAAACGGGCGTGGGCCAGCGTGCCCGCGCCAGCCCCCCGTCGGTCCAGCACCAACAGGCGCGAACCTCCCCGCTGCGGCGCGGGATGCTGGGCTATCTGGTCTTCCGGCAGGTGGAAGCGGTACGATTCCAGCCGGTCGTCTTCGGGTATTGCGCCTGCGGCGCCATCTGCACAGCCGCCAGAAACGGCAGACGGTTCTTGCTGGGCGGATGTGCCCGTGGCGTGTTGGTCAGGGTCGTGTCGGTTCGGGGCTTGTTGGTCTGGGGCGCGCATCTGTTCGTGTCCGGTGTTGCCCATCGTGTCATCCATACGCATATATTCCTCGCGGGGCTTGTCCCGCGTGGTGCATGCCGTTTGCAGTCCGGCACGACATCCGCTAGTGTCGGCGCAGTTTTCGCGGTGGGCGCTGCCCCCCGCATGGCCCGTCTGCGGGCCGTACCGGAACCCCGGCCAGGCACTGCCAGCCGGTTGCGGATGCCGCCCCACGGCCCTGGCCGTCCGCATCATCAAGCACAGGAGAACCCCATGCGCAAGCTCGTCATAGCCGCCGCTCTTTCCGCCACCCTGCTCACCGTGCAGGGCTGCTCCTCCACGTCCATCCCGAACCCGTTCGAACCCGCCCCGCCCGCCAACGTGAACGAGGTGTACTTCGGCGAGTTCCGCGACGTGCCCATTCCCAGCGACATGACCGAGCAGACCAAGTACACGGCGGTCTCGCAGAATTCCGACGGCTCCAAGACCGGCACCCAGGTGTTCGAGGGGCGCATTGACCGGCAGTCGCTGGTCAACGCCATGATCCACAACATGACCCGCCAGGGCTGGGCGCTGCGCTCGGTGTTCCGTGGCCAGCGCAGCGTGCTGCTGTTCGAAAAGGCAGACCGCAACGCCATCTTGGGCATTACCGACGGCCAGGCCTACTCCACGCTGGAAGTGTGGGTGGCCCAGCGCCTGCCGGAAGGTGCGGGCGTGTCCGCTGGCGCGAATACCGCATCCGAGGGCACGTACCCCACCGGCAACTTTTCGGTGGCGCCCAACGCGCCGGTGCCTTCCGGCGGCGGCGTCAAGGAGCAGGGCCTTTCGCAGTAGTCCGTACGGCGGCGGCTGTCCAGCATGCTGACGTGCCGCTGCCGACCGTTGCGGCGGCGTGGCCGTGGCCGCAGCTGACGTGGCTTCGCCGGTCCCGGCTGCCCATGCGCACTGCCGGGCCGACGGCCAAGGATGGCAGTTGGCGACAACATGGCCTGTCTCCTTCGGCCTGGACGCTCTTGATCTGCTTTCCATCGGATAGGCCCAGCCGCACGCGCAGCGTGCCAGAGGGAACATGGACGCGCATCTCGCCTTTACCCGCTTTACCGGCCGCAGACTCCACCTTGGGGTCTGCGGTTCCATTGCGGCCTACAAGGCTCCCGACTTCGTGCGCATGTGGCGCGACGCTGGCCTGGACGTGGGCGTCACGCTTACCGATGCCGCACGGCGGTTCATCGCGCCGCTGACCTTTGCGGCGTTGGGGGCATCGCCGGTGTTCACCTCCATGTTCGCGGGCGGGCAGCCCGGCGGTGAATCCGCCGCGTCGCCTCCTTCACCAGACGACGATGTGTTCGGGCACCTCATGCCCGGCCAGTCCGCGCACGCCTTCGTCATCGCCCCCGCCAGCGCCTCCACCATGGCCCGGCTAGCCCACGGCCTTGCGGACGACATGCTCTCGGCGCAGGCGTTGGCCTTTCCGGGGCCGCTGGTCATTGCCCCGGCCATGAACCCGAAAATGTGGGCCAACACCGCCACGCAGGAAAACGTGGCCACCCTGCGCCGCCGTGGCCACGTGGTGGTGGAGCCCGGCTGCGGGCGCACCGCGTGCATGGAGGAAGGGCAGGGCAGGCTGGCCGACCCGCGCGATGTCTATCTGCACGGCCTGCGCGCCGCTTCCGCGCAGGACATGCAGGGCAGGCGCGTGCTGGTCACCCTTGGCCCCACGCGCGAACAATGGGACGGCGTGCGCTACTGGACCAACCCCTCCAGCGGCACCATGGGCGCGGCGGTGGCCGTGGCCCTGTGGCTGCGCGGGGCAGAGGTGCATGCCGTGTGCGGCCCCGGCACGCCGTGGTTGCCCATGGGCATCGCCCGGCACGACGTTACCGGCGCGCGCCAGATGTTCGATGCCGCGGACGCGGTGTGGGATGCCATGGACGCGGGCGTGTTCACCGCCGCCGTGGCCGACTTCAGCCCTGTTCCGCTGGGCGCGGAAAAATTCAAGAAGGCCGACGCGCGGGACGGCTTCAGCGTGGCCTTCACCCCCAACCCGGACATTCTGGCCACCCTTGGCAACCGCAAGCGCGACGGACAGACCGTTGTGGGTTTTGCCGCGGAAACATCCGGCCTTGCGGAAAGCATGGCCCGCAAGCTGGCCGCCAAGAACGCGGACATGATCGTGGGCAATCTGGTGGGCGGCGCGGATGCCGGTTTCGGCTCCGCAACCAACCGCGTCACCGTGCTGGCCAAGGGCGGGGAACCGGAGGAATGGCCGGTGCTGCCCAAGCCCGACGTGGCATGGAGGATCGTGGATTGGCTCGCCCGCCGCTAGGTCTGCTGGAAACCCTGCGCCCGTGGCACGGTGCGGGCCTGCTGCACGTGTTGCTGCCCGAAGGGCAGGGCGCGGCGTCTGGTGATGCGCCCGTTGCGGATGCCGCCGGTATCGTTGCGCACGCCGCCAATGGTGGAGCGTCTTCTGCCGATGTCCCGGACATGTGCGCGTTTCCCGCTGCCTGCGATGCACCCCGGTCCATGCAGGGCGACCCTTCCTTCGATCCGGACGCGTACGACATTCCTCCGGACCCCTCCGATTCCATGGATTCTCCGTACGTCCATGGCGACGTGTCCATGGGCATGGGGCGCGGTCCGAACTCTGATGGTGGTGCCGCCATTGGGAGTGGTGCCGGACCCGCGCAAGGCTACCGCCAGCCTCCTCCTCGCACCCCGCAGCCCGACAGCCCGGCGCAGCCTTCCAGACAGGCCAGTCAGGCCAGACAGGCCAGTCAGGCCGCGCAACCCGCATCCGGCGCAGGCCTTGCGGAAGCTTTGCCGCCAGTGGCGAACGGCCCCGTCGCCAGTCAGTTGCCGCCCGAACAGTGGCCCGACCCGTGGCGCGCGTTGCTGGGCAAGACCCCTCAACCCGCCCCCGTGCTGTGGACCTACTGGGCGCTGGGGCTGGATCTTTCCGGCTGCGCCGACGCGGCCCGCCGCGACACCTTGCGCCGCATCCTGGGTGCGTTGCAGCAGCCCAGGGGCAGCAATGCGTTCTGGCCCGTGGCCATGCCTGCCCCCATTGCAGATGATGCGCCCGCAGCTGCCGATGGCAGCACCTTGTCGACCACGGACCCCGTGTGCGATCCCGGCTTGTTCATGGCCGGGGTGGATCGCGTCGCGCCGCGCCTCGTTGTGGTCATGGGGTCCAAGGCCCTGCGGGCCTTCGCGCCCGACCTGCGCGCTCGCCCGTATCAGCAGATTCCGTGGCGGGGCAGGCTGCTCATCGTCCTGCCCGACATGGACAACCTGATCGCCGCGCCAGCCACGGTGGAGGCGGTCATCGCGTACCTGCGCACGGCGCTGAAGCCTGCCACGCTGTAGCTGCCCTTGGGGCCGGGGCGGCTCGTCGGCGCCCGGGGCTGCCATCCAAGTGGCCGCAGCGCCTCCACCGCCCTTCCGCTCACCATCCATTGACCGTATGTGACTCTTTGCCGTGCGCCCTGCCTTGCGTGCGGCCATGCGTTTGTCACGCGCCTGGCCACGCGATGGCCCTGCTACCGGCCAACGTCTGACCATGGCTGTTCCTTTCGTTGCTGTCGCGCAGCCCATGTGTTTCACGTGTCAATGCATCACAGCCTGTCCTCGCGGCACACTTTCTCCCGACCGTTCGCGCAAATCCGTGGCGCTTGCCCCGTCCCATGGTTATGATGGCTGTACAGGTCCGTCTGCGCCCGCCCCGCCGGATTTCCGGAACAACGCCCTGCGCTGCGGCCCTGCCGGAGGTTGCCATGTTCGAGATTGCCCCCATTCTTGCCCCTGTGGCCGCCCTGGCCGTGCTGGTGCTGGTGGCGTCGCTGAAAGTGCTCAACGAATACGAGCGGGCCGTGCTCTTCCGTCTTGGGCGTCTCATACAGCCCAAGGGTCCCGGCCTCATCATCGTCATCCCGGTCATCGACCGCATGGTGCGCGTGGGCATGCGCGTGCTGACCATGGACGTGCCCAACCAGGACGTTATCACCCGCGACAACGTGTCCATCCAGGTCAACGCCGTGGTCTACTTTCGGGTGGTGGACCCGGTGAAGGCCATCAACGAGGTTGAAGACTACCTGTACGCAACGTCGCAGCTGGCCCAGACCACCCTGCGCAGCGTGTGCGGCGGCGTGGAACTGGACGATCTGCTGGCCCATCGTGACAAGGTCAATCAGGACATCAAGGCCCTGCTGGATACACAGACCGAAGAGTGGGGCATTGCCGTGCAGTCGGTGGAATTGAAGCACATCGACCTGCCGCAGGAAATGCAGCGCGCCATGGCCAAGCAGGCAGAGGCGGAACGCGAGCGCCGGGCCAAGGTCATCAGCGCCGAGGGTGAATTCCAGGCGGCGGACAAGCTGGCCCAGGCAGCGGCCATCATTGCATCGCACCCGGAGGCCCTGCAACTGCGCTACCTGCAAACCATCCGCGAGATGGCGGCGGAGAGCAAGTCCACGGTGCTGCCCATCCCGCTCGATCTGCTGCGCGGGCTGTTGCCCAAGGGGTAGGGCGTGCCGAGCGTCCGTCCACGCCCTGGGCATGGACGGCGTTCATCGCAGGGCGCCACGGGTCAGGTCGGGTAAGGGCAGGCGGTTCGACATCCGATGACGTCGGATGCCGTGCCGCCTTTCCCTTGTGACAGTCTTCCGCTACTCTCACGCCGTCGTCATGCCGCTACCGGGTGAATGTCCGGAGCGTGCGGCCACCTCGTACCGGTCAGGCGCCACGCCTGCCCGCTCAACAGTCATCACAGGACGCCATCATGCATATTCTTGTCACCGGCGCCGCCGGGTTCATCGGCTACCATCTTTCGCGCCGCTTTCTGGAGGCCGGGCACACCGTGGTGGGCCTGGACTGCCTGAACGATTACTATGACGTGCAGCTTAAGAAAGACCGTCTGAAACAACTGGATCCGTACCCCGGCTTTGACTTCGCGCAACTGGACATGGCCAATGACGCAGGCATGGATGCCCTGTTCGCCGAGCAGAAGTTCACGCACGTGGTCAACCTGGCCGCGCAGGCCGGGGTGCGCTATTCGCTCAAGAATCCCCGTTCGTACGTCCAGTCCAATCTTGTGGGCTTCGGCAACATTCTGGAGGGCTGCCGCCACAACGGTGTGCAGCACCTTGTGTATGCCTCGTCCAGTTCCGTCTACGGGCTGAACACGGCCATGCCCTTCAGCGTGCACCACAACGTGGACCACCCCATCAGCCTGTATGCTGCTTCCAAGAAGGCCAACGAGCTGATGGCCCACACCTACAGCCACCTGTACCGGCTGCCCACCACCGGCCTGCGCTTCTTTACCGTGTACGGGCCGTGGGGCAGACCGGACATGGCCCTGTACCTGTTCACCAGGGCCATTCTGGAAGGCAAGCCCATCAACGTCTTCAATGAAGGGCGCATGCGCCGCGACTTCACCTACATCGACGACATCGTGGAGGGGGTGGTGCGCGTGACGGAGCGAACCCCGCAACCCAACCCGGAATGGCGGGGCGATGCCCCTGACCCGTCCACCAGCCCTGCCCCGTACCGCATCTACAACATCGGCAACAACAATGCCGTCGAGCTTGGGCGGTTCATAGAGATTCTGGAAGACTGCCTCGGCCGCAAGGCCGTGCGCAACCTGATGCCCATGCAGCCCGGTGACGTTGAAGCCACCTATGCCGATGTTGACGACCTGATCCGCGATACCGGCTTCAAGCCGCACACCCCGCTGGAGCAGGGCATAGAGGCCTTCGTGCGCTGGTTTCGCGACTATTACAGGATGTAGGCTGCCCGTGCGCTTTCCGCCCCTGTTTTCCACGGCCTGAGAGGGGCAAAGCGCCGTTTCTTCTTTGTTCAAGTCGCATTGCCATGCATGCGTCACGGGCGCCTTCCGCAAGGAGGGCGCCCGTTGTTTCATGTGAAACTTCACTTCTTCCTGAAATGGCTGTTTTGTTGATTCAAGTTGATGTTTGCGGCAACCCGGCTCCGCAATGCCGTTCAGCTGCAAGCTTTTTTCCGTGTAGGCATGGGGCATCTGTGGGGCAGGGCGCGTTTGCCGGGTAACGTGCCGTGTTGGTGTTGTCCGTTATCGGCGCCGCTGCCGCCAGCCCGTGCCGGGATGTTTTTCTTCCGCTCTTTGTGGTGCGCGTAGCCGGGTTGTCCTGTTTGGTGTCTGCTGCATTGTCAGGATTTGTATCATGTTGAAATGAAATGCCATGTTTCCGGTTCAGTGCTTGCGAGAACCTCGCGTTCGTCTTCTGCTTCAACGTTTTGCGTGTTGACAGGGTGTCGTGCCTCAACTAGCTATAACCCTGTGCTTGGCGAGCCCGGCGACGTTTTCAGTCGCCGCTTTACCCCCTCCGGCGCGCGCACGTTTCATGTGAAACATGAATTTTGCCTCTTACCCCAACAGGATAGGCAGCCGTGGCACGAATCATCGCAGTCGCCAACCAGAAGGGCGGTGTGGGCAAGACCACGTCTTCGCTCAACCTTGCCGCTTCCCTCGCCATCATGGAAAAAAAGGTGCTGCTGGTCGACTGCGACCCGCAGGCCAACTCCACCAGCGGACTCGGCATCGACCAGGAGGAAGTGCGTCACAACCTCTATTCGGTGTTCTTCCAGCCCGATGAAGTGGTAGAGGCCATCTACCCCACCCAGACGCCGTATCTGTCCATTCTGCCATCCACCACCGACCTGGTGGCGCTGGAGCTGGAGCTGGTGGACAAGATGGCGCGGGAATACTACCTGGCCGACCTGCTGAAGCCACTGGACAGCCGGTTCGACTACATCATCCTCGACTGCCCGCCGTCGCTGGGTCTGATCACCCTGAATGCCCTGTGCGCCGCGCGCGAACTGCTGATACCCCTGCAGTGCGAGTTCTTCGCGCTGGAAGGCATCGTCAAGCTGCTGCAGACGTACGAGCAGGTGAAGAAGCGGCTGAACCCCGGCCTGTCGCTGCTGGGGGTGGTGCTGACCATGTACGACGTGCGCAACAAGCTGTCGCGCCAGGTGAAGAACGAGGTGCGCAAGTGCTTCCCGGACCACCTGTTCGAAACGGTCATTCCGCGCAACGTGCGCCTTTCAGAGGCGCCCAGCCATGGCAAGTCCATCATCCACTACGACATCAAGTCCAAGGGTGCGGAGTCGTATCTGGCGCTGGCCAAGGAAGTGGTGCTGCGCAGGCCGCAGCGGCGCGAAGGGCAGGGCGGGTAGCTTTGAAAGGCGGTTCGCCGCGCTGGTGCGCGGCGAACCGTGTCTATTTGGGGCTGGCGGGCGTGAATTCGAAGCAGATGTGGTCCTTGAAGTGTTTCTTGCGCACCGAGGATCCGCATTTCACGCAGTCGAAGACCAGCATGCCGCTCAGCGTTGCATTGCGCAGCCGGAACGGATGGAAGGGGTCATGCTCCCAGTCTTCGGTGGCGGCGCCGCAGCAATCGCAGTGCACGTCCGCGCAGAAAGGATACTTGAAGTCCCAGTAGTCCTTGAAGGTCTGCCAGTCGTCCATGGGCTCCGGCCTGGCGGTGGGGTACATCTTTTCCAGGGCCTGTTCCAGCAGGGGCGCCACCTTGTGCTGCACGGCGGCCCATACCTGCGGGCTCAGCAGTACGCCGTAGAGTTCGCCATGGCGGTCGTGCAGGTGCACCACATGCGCTTCACGTTCGGTCATCCGGTTGCCACTCCATAAGGGTGTTTGTTCGTCAGTCCACAGATTTAGGTAAAGATTCAGGTCAATGCGGCCCAAAGTCAAGGAGAACACGATGGCAGGACCTTCGCGCGGATTAGGCAGGGGACTCGATGCCCTGTTCAAGGGCTATCAGGAACAGCCCAAGCCCTCGGACATCCGCACGCTGCCCTTGCGCGCGCTACGCCCCAACCCCGGCCAGCCCCGCAAGATGTTCACGGAAGCGGCGCTGGAAGAACTGGCCGCCTCCATCCGCAGCCAGGGCGTATTGCAGCCTTTGCTGGTGCGGCCCATTCCGGGCACGGAAGGGCAGGCCGAAGGCGCGTCCCAGGCCTACGAAATCGTGGCGGGCGAGCGCCGCTGGCGGGCCAGCCAGATGGCCGGGCTGCGCGAAGTGCCCGTGCTCATCCGAGAACTGACCGATCAGGAAACACTGGCTGTCGCGCTTATCGAAAACCTGCAGCGCGAAGACCTGAACCCCATGGAAGAGGCGCTGGCCATGCAGGAACTGCGCGAGCAGTTCGGCCTGAGCCAGGAAGACCTGGCCCAGAAGCTGGGCAAAAGCCGTCCCGCGGTGGCCAACACCTTGCGCTTGCTGCATCTGCCGGAAGCAGCCCGTGAAGACCTGCGCGAGGCGCGGCTGTCCGCCGGGCATGCCCGCGCACTGCTCACCGTTACCGACCCGGAGCCGCAGGATACCCTGCGCCGCCGTATCCTGTCCGACCGGCTTTCCGTGCGTGAAGCGGAAGCGGCCGCTGCCCATTGGCGCGACCGTGGCGCCCTGCCCGAGCCGCTTGCCGTGCCGCCCAAACGTGAAGACGCGCGGCCCGTGCGTCCGCCGCAGC
>NZ_VSMK01000507.1 GCF_011682075.1 Nitratidesulfovibrio liaohensis | reverse complement strand
CCGCGCGTGGTGCCCCTGCCCTGCCTGTCGCCCGGGGCGGACGGCGGCGGCATGGACGGCGATGCTGCTGGCGCGGAAGTCCCGGCAATGGGCCCCGCTGCGCGCCCCAGTCAGGTCAGTCATGCCAGTCATATCGGGCAGATCGGGCATGTCACCGGGACGCTCCGCAGCCTGCTTGAACGTGTAGCCCCGTCCGCCTTGCCCTGGCCGCCCCGGTGGGACGCTAATTGGCACGGCACCTGGCAAACCCTGTTCGGCGGCTGGAACGGCGCGGATTCGCGCACCGTGGTGCTGGTGCCGGGCGCGGGTCACCGGGCCAAGCAGTGGCCGCCCCGGCGGTTCGCCGCCGTGGCCGGTGCGCTGCTCCGGGCCGGGTACAATCCGTTGTACGTGCTGGGTCCGGCGGAACTGGAGCGCGGACTCGATCAAAACGCCCTGATGCCGAAAGAGCAACCGGGGGGAGGTGCGGTTCCGGTGGTCACCCCCGCCAACCACGGCGAACTGGCGCACCTGCTGCGCCGCGCGCGTCTGGTGATCGGTAACGATTCCGGGCCGCTGCACCTTGCCGCCCTGCACGGCGCTCCAGTACTGGCCCTGTTCGGCCCGGCCCCCGCCGGGGCATGGTGTCCGCACGGGGCGGCGGCGCTGCCCAGTCCGCTGGCATGTGCCCCCTGTTCCGCCACCCTGCGCACGCTGGGCTGCGGCTGGGGGCACGGCAACGGGAGCCCGCACGGCGGAAAGGACCGCAACGCCACCGCAGATCCCGACGAAACCTCCCCGTGCATGGCTGCCATCACAGAGCGGGCAGTTCTGTACAACATATTGAAATTGCTGGAAATACCCGACAAGGAACGGGAATGGGAGCGGCAGCCTTGATGCTTGCGCGCGGAAGAACGCGACACGGTCACCGGCGAGAGGAAACGTCCCCACGCACGACAACGGCGGACAGCGCGCAAAAGAAAAACCGGTCCCACACCCCTGTAGGACCGGTTCTCTGCAAAGAAAGGAAGGTGATCAGGATGTAGCAAGCGGTGTGCCAACGCGCCGCGGCGGCTGAACACAGCCTGCATCGCCTGCGGACGCTCACGTATCCATCTTGTTTTTCAGTTTTTTTCAAGATTCGCCAGGTAGCGGGCCGACACGGACCGTTTGCGCAATCAGTTCAACTTTTTTGCCAACGATGCTGCCGCCGCCTCGCAGGCCTCGTCCAGTGCGGTTTTGCGGCCATTTTGCCGCCGTGGCCTTGCAAAAATTTTTTGTACTCCCGGCAGGGTCGCCCCCCGTTCACTCCAGCGCAAACCCGGCATCACGCAGGGCCTGAGCCGACACGGCCCCGGCCCGCAACACCCGCAGGCGCGGCGCACCGCAGCCAATCCCGCCACCGGACCCGCAACAGCCCCCATCCAGCACCTCCACCAGCGTGGAGGGCAAGCCGCCGGGCGGCGCGGGGGGCAGGTCCAGCACCCCGGCCACTTCGGCCAGCAGTTCCGGATCAAGCTCCGCAGCGCGGGTCACGGCAGGACGACCGCTGATGTTGGCGCTGCTGGCCACCAGCGGCCCACCGGCCAGCAGGCACAATTCGCGGGCCACGGGATGCGGGGTCAGGCGCACGGCCACGCGTCCCGTGCCCCCCGTAAGCGGC
>NZ_VSMK01000506.1 GCF_011682075.1 Nitratidesulfovibrio liaohensis | reverse complement strand
GACCCGGACGCGGGCATCGAGGCGGGCGGCAACGTGGTGGCCGCGCACGCCGCCTTCGCTCTGGTGACGGCGGGCGGCGACGTGGTTGTCCCCTCCGGGGTCACGGGTTCGCGCATCACGGCGGGCGGCCGCTTTCTGGCACCGGGACGCGGCGTTGTCATCGGCAGCGTCATCCGCACGGGCGGGGGCATCGACGTGGGCGAGGCCGGTTCGGTGGCAGAGGTGCCCACCCGGCTGATGGTGCAGCCGGACACCGGACAGCTCAACGCCCTGCTGCGCGAACGCGACACCCTGGCCGACCGCATGGCGCGCATATCGGCGGAACTGCCCCACGGCCCGGACATGGCCGTGCTGCTGCAAACCCCGGAGGAAGACCGCACCCTGGTGGAGGCGCTGATACGCCTGCGCAGCAAACTGGATGCCCGCCAGAAGGAACTGGGAAGCCAGATCGCCCTGGGTCGCAAGCGCTACCACGCGGTCCTGGCGGCCAGCCCCATCATCATCCGCCGCCGTACCCACGGCGGGGTGCGGGTGCAGTTTGGCGGGCGCGGGCACGACGCCATCCCCGCCGATACCGGGGTGCAATACGTCTGGCGGCCCGCCGCGCACCGAGTGGCGGTAGACGCTGCCCCCGCGGCCCCCACCGAACAGCTGTTTCCGCCACGGCCCGTGCGCCGCGCGGCGGATGTTCCCAATGACGGTGCGGCGGGCACCGCCCCGCTCGCGTGACCACCAGCCAACCGCACCGCATACCGTTCCGGCATTTTCCGCCCCCCCACGGAGCACCGCATGACCGAACGCATCCTGTTCGTGGACGACGAACCCAACATCCTCGATACCTTTCTCCGCAACCTGCGCCGCGCCTTCGACGTGGCCACGGCGGAAGGCCCGGAGCACGGCCTGCTGGCGCTGGAGGGCAAGGGCCCGTTCGCGGTGGTGGTGTCCGACCTGCGCATGCCGGGCATGGACGGCATCACCTTTCTGGAGCATGTACGCCAGCGCATGCCCGACGCGGTGCGCATCATCCTTTCCGGCCACGGCGACTTCGCCACGGCCGTGGCCTCCGTGAACCGGGGAGCGGTGTTCCGCTTTCTGACCAAACCCTGCCCGCCTGAAGAACTGGTGGGCGTGCTGCGTGACGCTCTGCGCCAGCACCGGCTGGTGGTGGCCGAACGCGAACTGCTGCGCGGCACCCTGCGCGGCAGCGTGCAGGTGCTGACCGACGTGCTGGCGCTGGTGAACCCGGAGGCCTTTGGCCGCAGCGAGCGCATCCGCGACCTGGTGGTGAAGATTGGGGCGCGGCTGGACGCCAAGCCGCTGTGGCAACTGGAACTGGCCGCCATGCTCTGCCAGCTGGGCTGTGTGGCCCTGCCGCCGGAAACCCTGCGCAAACGCCTGTCGGGCGAGGCACTGAGCGCCGAGGAACAGCAGATATGGGGCATGCACCCGGAAATCGCGGCCAACCTGCTGACCAACATCCCCCGGCTGGGTGAAGTGGCGGACATGATCGGCGCACAGCAGATGCCGCCGGGACCGGACGTGCCGCTGGGCGCGCGGATATTGCGGGCGGCGCTGGATTACGACGCGGAGCTGCGGCGCGGCCTTGCCCCGGTGCAGGCCGTGGCCGCCCTGCGGACCACGCC
>NZ_VSMK01000505.1 GCF_011682075.1 Nitratidesulfovibrio liaohensis | reverse complement strand
CCGGCCCGGCCAGGTGCGCGACGTGAACAGCCACACCCTGGCCGCGCTGGTGCGCCGGGCCGGGTGCGAGGCGCGCTGTCTCGGTATCGTGCCCGACGAACTGGACGCGCTGGAAGCGGCCCTGCGCGAGGGGCTGCGTGACGCCGACGTGGTGTTGCTGTCCGGCGGCAGTTCGGTGGGGGTGCGCGACCTGACCGTGGCCGCGCTGTCGCGCATCGAAGGGGCGGAACTGCTGGCCCACGGCGTGGCCATCAGCCCCGGCAAGCCGACCATCCTTGCCCGTGTGCAAGGAGAGGACGGCGATGGCGGCGGCTGTCGTGCCGTGTGGGGCCTGCCCGGGCAGGTGACCTCTGCCCAGGTGGTCATGTTCGTGCTGGGGGTGCCCTTCCTGCATCACCTTTCCGGCCGGGCCGATGCCTTCGACCGGTCTCTGTGGCCCGCGCGGCGGGTGCGCCTGGCGCGCAACGTGGCGTCGCGGCAGGGGCGCGAGGACTGGGTGCGGGTGCGCATCGAACCCGCGCCCTGCGAACCTGGAGACGCAGGGCAGGGCGGAGGCGTTGCCGTGCCGCCGTCCGCCGTGCCGTTGCTGGGCAAGTCCGGCCTGCTGCACACGCTCACCGGGGCGCATGCCCTGGTACGCATCCCGGAGCGGGCGGAAGGGCTTGTCGCGGGCAGCGAGCACGACGCCTATCTCATCTGATCCAACGCGGTCTTTCCGTTTCCGGCGGCGTGAGGCCCTTCCTTGCCGGAAACGATAACTTTCGCGTTGGTCGTTACACAGCACACGGAACAGCAAACCATGCGTATCCTTTTTTTCGGCGACATCGTGGGCAAGCCGGGCAGGCAGGCCCTGAAGGAACTGCTGCCCGCCCTGCGGCGCGAGCACGCTGCCGACGTGGTCATCGCCAATGGCGAAAACGCCTCCGGCGGCATCGGCCTGACGGCGGAAACCCTGCGCGAACTGCTGGGCATGGGCATCGACATCCTGACCACCGGCAACCACGTATGGAAGCACCGCGACCTGTACGGCGCGCTGGACAAGGAACAGCGCCTGCTGCGGCCCGCCAACTATCCGGCGGGAGCGCCGGGGCGAGGCCTTGGCGTGTACGACCTGCCCGGCGGGAATCGCCTGGCGGTACTGAACCTGTGCGGCACCACCTACATGGACCCGCTGGACTGCCCCTTTCGCACGGCGGAAACCCTGCTGGCCCGGCTGGAGGCGGAAGAGGGTCCGCCTGTCGTCCGTCTGGTGGACTTCCACGCCGAGGCCACCAGCGAAAAGAAGGCCCTGGGCTGGTTTCTGGATGGCCGGGTCAGCGCGGTCATCGGCACGCATACCCACGTGCAGACCGCCGACGCCATGCTGTTGCCCGGTGGTACCGCCTACCTGACCGATGCGGGGATGTGCGGGGTGGAGGCATCCGTGCTGGGCATGGACCACAAGGTCATCGTTGACCGCTTCCTGACCCGGCTGCCGCAGCGCTTTCGCCCGGCCACGGGGCGCGGCTCGCTGAACGGCGTGCTGCTGGACGTGGACGAAGCCACCGGCATGGCGCGGTCCATCCGCGCGTTGCGCGTGGCCTGCCCGGCGGCAGAGGCGTTCGACACGGGCGACGCCACGCCGCAGACACAGGACGCCTGACGGGGA
>NZ_VSMK01000504.1 GCF_011682075.1 Nitratidesulfovibrio liaohensis | reverse complement strand
CGGGGCAGCCCCCGCCGGGCTGCCGCTGTTCGTGGCCGTGGACCAGGAAGGCGGGCGGGTGCAGCGCCTGAAGCCGGAACGCGGCTTCACCCAGTTCCCTCCGGCGCGGCAACTGGGGCAGGGCAGCACGGATGAAACCCGGCTGCGTGCCGTGGCCATGGGGCGCGAACTGGCCGACGTGGGGGTGAACCTGAACTTCGCGCCGGTGGTGGACGTGGACGTGAACCCGGACAGCCCGGCCATCGGCAGGCTGGGGCGGGCCTACGGGCGCGACCCGCGCATGGTGGCGGCCCACGGGGCGGCGTTCATCAACGGCATGGCCCAGGCGGGCGTGGTGTCGTGCCTCAAGCATTTTCCCGGCCACGGCAGCGCCCGGGCCGATTCGCATCTGGGCGTCACAGACGTGTCCGCCACCCGCAGGCCCGAGGAACTGTGGCCCTACCGCACCCTGCTGCGCCCGGCGGGCAACGCCTGGGCCGACGGCTGGGGCGGCATGGTCATGGTGGGCCACCTGTACGACAACCGGCTGGACGCGGCGCACCCGGCCACCCTGTCGCGCCCGACCATCGACGGGCTGCTGCGCCGCGACATCGGCTGGCGGGGCGTGGTGATCACCGACGACTTGCAGATGGGCGCCATCACCGATCGCTACCCGCTGGAAGAGGTGGTGTTCCGCGCCGTGGACGCGGGGGCGGACATTTTGCTGTTCGGCAACAACCTGCGCTGGCAGCCGGACCTGACCGCGCGGGTGCATGCAACGCTGACCGGCCTCGTGCAGTCGGGCCGCATTTCCGAAGACCGCATCCGCCAGTCGTACCAGCGCATCGCCCGGCTGAAGGGGCTGCTGCGCGCGGGTGATGCCACGCTGGGCGGCAGCGGGCTTGGCGTGCCAGATTTGCCGGATGTTGAGGGAGTTACCGGGGCAAAGATGCTGGACTCTGATGGCAATGTAGGCGTTATGCAGCAAAATTGATAACTAGCTGAGCGTGGCCAATTTTACTCCCCCCACCCTTTGAAAAGTTTGGGAGGATGGGGGTCCGGGGGAAGGAACCTTTTCCAAAAGGTTCCTTCCCCCGGTATGGTCTTTTCAACATACAAGGCGTTACATGCACATCGTTCTGTACCATCCGGAAATTCCGCCCAACACGGGCAACGTGGCGCGGCTGTGTGCGGCCACGCGTACTGAATTGCACCTCATCGAGCCGCTGGGTTTCAGTCTGGACGACCGCTACCTGAAACGTGCCGGACTGGACTACTGGCCGCACGTGAACCTTGCCGTGTGGCCGGACTGGCAGGCCTATCTTGACGGGCCGGGGCGCGAACGCCGCCTGGTCATGACCAGCGCCCGCGCGGGCACGGCGGTGCATCGCTTCGACTTCACCGAGCGCGACGCCCTTGTCTTCGGGCCGGAGACCACCGGCCTGCCCTCGGATGTGCTGGAGGCCACGCCCCACCATGTGCGCATCCCCATCTGGGGCGAGGTGCGCAGCCTGAACCTGTCCACGGCCACGGGCATCGTGCTGTACCAGGCGCTGGCGCACACCGGGGCGCTGGAAGGCCGCTGATGGATTTCCTGTGGGGCGCGTGGTGGGCGTGGGGCCTGCTGGCCGTGCCGCCGCTGGCCCTGCTGCTGGACCTGTGGCTGGGCGACCC
>NZ_VSMK01000503.1 GCF_011682075.1 Nitratidesulfovibrio liaohensis | reverse complement strand
GCCAACGCCGCGCCTTCGCGCGTGCCACTGCCCACCGCGCAGATGCCGCCGCTGAGCAAGCCAGCGCAGTTCGGTCGTGCCCACGCCCAGGCATACGGCCAGCAGGCCCTGACGGGCGAAACCGCGTCGAAGGCGACCGAACCCGCGGGTCCGCCCCAACCAACACAGGCGGAGCAAGCCGTACAGGCCGCACAGGCAGCCGCACCCGGTACCCCCGTGCCATCGACACAGCAGGCAACACCGACGTCGGCTGGCATGCCGCCCACTGCCCCCGCACAGACCGTCGAAGCCCCGACGCCCCCGGCCACTGCCGACGCGCCAAGCACACCTGGCGCACCCGACGCACCCGACGCCCAGCCGGTGAAGGGCTTTGCCCCCAGCCGCATGGCTGCGGCCAGCCTGTACCGCAAGTTCGCGCAGGGCTAGGCCGAACGGCGGCGGAGACACCCTTCCCATGCCCGCGCCGCTGGGCTAGAACACGGCCCATGGTCACAGCCGCATCCCACGACACCGATCCCCCCGGCTCTCGCGCCGAAGCCGCAGGGCTCGCCCCGTCGGCCCCTTCCGGCCCGCTGACGTCCTGTGCGCCGCGCCGGGTGCTGCACGTGGTTTCCTCGCTGGGGCTTGGCGGCACCGAAAAGGTCATGCAACTGCTGCTGACCCGGCTGGACCCGTCCCGTTTCCAGCGCGCCGTGTGGAGCCCCGCCGACGGCCCCCGCGCCGCTCCCCTGCGCGAGGCGGGTGTGACCACCTTCATCGGGGGCGACCTGGGCAGCGTGGCCGCCCGCTTTCTTCCCCACATCGTGCACGTGCACCGCGCGGGCTGGCCCCAGCCGGAACTGTTGCGCCCCCTGCGCATGGCCTTCCGTCAGGCACCCGCCGTCGCGCATTCTCCGGACGCGAGCGCCGAGGCTCTCCCCCGACGCCTGCCCGCCATCGTGGAGACCAACGTCTTCGGGCGGCACGACCCTTCCCCCTCGGGCCAACTCATCGACGTCACCCTGTTCGTCTCGCGCTTCTGTGCCGAACGCTTCTCCCGCGTGCAGGGCATCGCCACCGTGCCCCCGCGTTGGCGGGTGCTGTACAACCCGGTGGACACCGCCCTGTTCGCCCGGCTGACCCCGCCGCCCGCCGAGCGGGACTACACCCGCCCCGTGCTGGGCCGTCTGTCCCGACCGGACCCAGGCAAGTGGTCGCCGCTGGCCCTGCACATCCTGCCCTTGCTGCGCCGCGAGATGCCCCACTTCCGCTACGACGTCGTCGGCGGCACCCCGGACGCGGAACGCTACGTGCGCGAGCACGGCCTGTCGGACAACGTGCGCTTTCTGCCGCCGCTGCGCGACGACGCGGAACTGGCCAGCTTTTTCAACGAACTTTCCCTGCTGGCCCACGCCAACGACACCGGCGAAAGCTTCGGGCTGGCCATAGCAGAGGCCATGGCCGCCGGGCTGCCCGTGGTCACCCACCCTTGCCCCGGCCTGCGCGACAACGCCCAACTGGAACTGGTGGAGCACGGCGTCACCGGGTTGGTGGCCGAAACGGCGGACGATTACGCCGGGGCCGTGCTGCACCTGCTGCGTCACCCCGGCGCGGCCCGGCGCATGGGTGAGGCCGGGCGGCGCAAGGCCGCCGCGCTGTTCGACGCCGACGTGCAGGCCCGCGCGCT
>NZ_VSMK01000502.1 GCF_011682075.1 Nitratidesulfovibrio liaohensis | reverse complement strand
CCGGTACGCGACGCGCTGGAGGCCCTGCCCGACGTGCTGGCCGCCCAGCCGGTGGTGCTGGCCCATGGCGATGCCCACCCCCTGAACCTGATCTGGGCGCCCTGCGGGGATGGCGACGGCGCAGTTCCGCCGGATGCCACCCCCCTGGCAGCGCTGCGCGGGGTCATCGACTGGGAATTCGCCGGGGCGCAGCCCGCGCTGTACGACGCCGCCAACTGCATCGGCTGCGTGGGCTTCGAGCATCCTTCCGGCCTTGGCCGCGGCTTTGCCGCCGGGTTTACCGCCGCGCTGCGTAATGGCGTGCCCCCGTACGGCCTTGCCGGAATGGATGCCGACACACTGCGCCACCTGCCGCTGATGGTGCTGGCGTCCCGCTTCGGGTGGCTGTCGGAATGGCTGCGCCGCAGTGACCGGGACATGCTGGACATGGAACTGGACTACTGCGACATCCTGCTGCACCACCGCCAGCGGCTGGCGGACATGTGGGCCGGGGGGTAACCGCCGCTTCCGCCATGGGCACCCCGCCGCCCGCAGAGCGCCCCCTCCTTCCTCCTTCGCCCATCCCGCAAACCCATCGTCCCCCTCTGTACTCCCGGCGCAGGCGTGCTATATCTGCCATGATGCCTGGACGGGCGCGCCACTTCCGGCGCGCCGCCTCCGGCACGGGAGTGCGCACCATGTCCACCCTGCTTCAGTCCCCGTTCATGGAGACCGCAACGTCGGCGCTGACCGCGCTGGCGCACCTGTTGCCTCTTTCCGCCCTTCTGCTGGCCGCCCTGCTGCTGCCCGCCACGGCCCGCGCCGCGCAGGACAATGCACCCACAGCCCCCAGCCAGCCAGCCTCCACGGCCACCGCAGTGTTCGCCGGCGGCTGCTTCTGGTGCATGGAAAAGCCCTTCGACCAGTTGGACGGCGTGCTGGATACCACCTCCGGCTATACCGGGGGCAACGTGGATTCCCCCACCTACAAGCAGGTATCCTCGGGCGTTACCGGCCACGCCGAGGCCCTGCGGGTGACCTACGACCCGGCAAAGATCAGCTACGAAACCCTGCTGGACGTCTTCTGGCGCAACGTGGACCCGCTGGACGCGGGAGGCCAGTTCTGCGACCGGGGCAGCCAGTACCGCTCGGCCATCTTCGTGGCCGATGCGGCGCAGCGCGAGGCCGCCGAGGCCAGCAAGAAGGTCATCGAAGCACGCCTGGGCAAGCCCGTGGCCACCGGCATAGAGGCCGCCTCCACCTTCTGGCCCGCCGAGGACTATCATCAGGACTACTACCGCAAGAATCCCATCCGCTATGCCTACTACCGGACCGGCTGCGGACGCGATCGGCGCCTGGAACAGGTCTGGGGCGCGGAAAAGTGACCCGCGCGGGGGGATCATTTCCCGGAAACGAGAAAGGACGCCGCCCACGATGGGACGGCGTCCTTTATTTCCATGCTTTTCTGTCAGGGAGTGCCTTCGGCCATTCCGAAGACCGCGCCACCCTCAATCGCAGCGTTGCCGCCCGGTACAGCCCGACATGACAGACTGGCCAGACATACCTGATTGACCTGGCAGGCCATGCCCATGGCGCGGACGCTCCGGCTGCATGGGCAGCAGTCCCAGCCCACCCAGAGTGCCGCCGTCGCCCAGCAGCCCTGCGGCGTCGGCCCGGCAGCGGGCGCAATGGCGCATCTGCGGCAGATGGCGCCCCGCC
>NZ_VSMK01000501.1 GCF_011682075.1 Nitratidesulfovibrio liaohensis | reverse complement strand
GGCGTGCGGCATGGTTCCAGGGGCGCGCGGGGCGCGCGGGTTGCGTGTTGACCGTGCGCGGCGCGGCGCTTGGGCCGCGCCCCGTCGGAACATAGCGCACTTCGGCATGGGGGGCGAGTGGAAATCAAGGCCGTTGCGTCAGCGGAAGAGTATGGCGGCAGGGGGAATGCGACACCGGAATGTCGGGGGCAGGGGGGATAGGGCGCAGCATGCGTCGCAAGCGGGAGGCTGGTTGCGACACATGCAGGGCGAACAGGAGCCTTCATGCCGGGTATGATCCGCAAACGAAAAGCGCGCAGCGACACGTGGCCGCCGCGCGCATCCGCACGGTGTGTGGTGGGCGGGTGCCCGTTCTACTTGTTCTGCTGCTGCAACGACTGCATCATTTCCTTCAACGGCTGGCCGTTGGGCGCCTTGGCGTCTGGGTTGATGGCCAGCAGTTCACGCCAGGCCTTCATGGCCTCGTCCTTCCGCTCCAGGTCGAAGTACAGCACGATGCCCTTGTTGAAGCGGGCGATCTGGTGCTTGGGATTGGCGGCGATGGCCTTCTCGAAGGTGGCCAGGGCGCGGTCGTGCAGATGGTCTTCACGGTACATCACGCCAAGGTCGGTCAGCACGTCCGGATCGTTTGGCTTGAGCGCCAGCGACTTTTCGTAGGCGGGGATGGCCTTCTTGGGCTGGTCGGTGTCGAAGTACAGGTGTCCCAGCTTGGTCCATGCGGCCACGTCGTTGGGATCTTTCAGCACCGCCTGCTCCATTTCCAGGATGCGCCCCATGACGTCGGGCGAAATCTGGCTGGCCGCGCCGTTCTGGGCCTGCTGGCTGGGGGCGGACACGGCACGCTTTTCCGGCGCGGGCGCGGGTGAATACATGCTCGCCACCTGTACGCCAAGGAACGCGCCAACGATAAGCGCCACGGCCACGGCCATGTACATGGTGGATTTGCGGACGTAGTCGCCGTCCTGCTGCTGGCGGCCCTGCGCTCGGTGTGTCTGCGACATGGATGCTCCATTCATATGTAGGAAAGTGTGTGCCGGTAGCGCGGCGCGGCAGGCGCACCGAGTGTCCCGTTCAGGTGGGCAGTGTTACCTGCGCGTGCGGCATCCGGCAAGAGGCGGAGCGGAAAGGGGGAAAACATGGCGCTGTTGGCGAATTATTAACGCGTTAGAAAACGGTGTGTTGCGTGTAAGTTTCAAGCTTTGGGCAAAAACCGTGTTGACACTTGGCCGCCTGATACCCTAGATACCCCCTTCGCCGCGACCGATTGCCCCGGCCACTTCGTGCAAGGGCAAACGGACATGGCACCGCTCTTTCTAGCCGATCAGTCAGCGCTTTCCTGAAACCCCTGGCGGGCTTCACGGGGTCTTCGAGAAAAATCGAAGAAAACGAAAAAAGCGGTTGACACCTGGCGGGACGCTGGGGCATACATGCTCCTCGCCGCGACGGGAAGTCCCGGCGGGGCAACGGGCCGCAGAATGCTGCGGTAACCCGAAACGGGTTCGCAAGACCGGGTTCTTTGACAAGTAAATAGCGAGTCGGGAAGGAATCAGCCTTTACGATAGTAATCAATCGTGCGGGTGCCTCAATTACGAGGCGTTCGTGCGACTTCAGTTTTTCAACTGGAGAGTTTGATTCTGGCTCAGATTGAACGCTGGCGGCGTGCCTAACACATGCAAGTCGTGCGTGAAAGGGCTTCGGCCTGAGTAAA
>NZ_VSMK01000500.1 GCF_011682075.1 Nitratidesulfovibrio liaohensis | reverse complement strand
GCGGCACCTGGCGGGCAGCTACGGCGTGGACCGCACGCCCCCGCCCCCCCCATCCGGCCCGTCCGGCCCGTCCGGCCTGTCCGACCTGTCCGGCCCACACACCGCCGACAGCGACGAGGAATCGGGAGACGTGGTGGGCGTCATCACCCGCACCGACCTCATCAACACCTTGGTCGAGGAACCCGCCCGCATTCCGGAAACGCTGCTGCCCGAATCCCGGCGCGAAAAGAACATCCGCTCCCTGCTGCAGGAACGCCTGCCCGACACCCACTTCCGCCTGCTGGAACTGGCGGGCAGGCTGGGCGACCGGCTGGACGTGCCGGTGTATGCCGTGGGCGGCTTCGTGCGGGACATCCTGCTGGGGCGGCCCAACCTGGACCTTGATGTGGTGGTTGAAGGCGACGGCATCGCCTTTGCCCGCGCCCTGGCCGATGAGTTGGGCGGACGCATGCGCGCGCACCACAAGTTCAAGACCGCCGTGGTCATCTTTCCCGCCTGGGAATCGGCAACGCGGCGCGGCGGCAATGGTCGTCCTCTTGCCGTGCCCGACGCCACACAGGACGCCGCACAGGACGCCACGCCCGATGCTGCACAGGACGTCACCCTGAACGTACTCCCTGCCACAGGGATTTCCGGCACCACCACCCCGCCCGCCCTTCCCATTGCGGGCAACGCCTCCAACGAGGCCACGGCGGAAGCGGCCCACCGCGCCGCGGCACGGCCGGAACAGCGCATCGACGTGGCCACGGCCCGCCTGGAATACTACGAGTATCCCGCTGCCCTTCCCACGGTCGAACTGTCGTCCATCAAGATGGACCTGTACCGGCGCGACTTCACCATCAACGCCCAGGCAGTGCAGCTGAACGACGCGCACTTCGGGCGACTGGTGGACTTCTTCGGCGCGCAGCGCGACATGAAGGACAAGGTCATCCGCGTGCTGCACTCGCTGTCCTTCGTGGAAGACCCCACCCGCATCCTGCGCGCCATCCGCTTCGAGAAGCGCTACGATTTCCGCATCGGCGCGCAGTGCGAACGGCTCATCAAGAACGCCCTGCAACTGGGCATGATGGATCGCCTGTCCGGGGCGCGGCTGTTCCACGAACTGAAGCTGATCTTCGACGAAAAGGCCCCCCTGCCGTGCATCCGCCGCATGGAGGACTACGACATCCTGCGCCTGATCCACCCGCTGCTGAAGCTGAACCCGGCCAAGATGGACGTGCTGACCGAACTGGAACGGGTGCTGCACTGGTACCGCCTGCTGTACCTTTCGCCCGCGCCGGAACCGTGGATGCTCTACCTGCTGGGGTTGTGCGGCAACGGCAAATACCTGGACGTGGCCGCCGTAACCGACCGGCTGGCCTTCTCGCGCAAGGTCCGGCAAGACTTTCTGACCCTGCGAGAGAACGTGCGCGAGGTGTACAACCTGCTCAACCTGTGGATGCAGCGCGACGGCTCCATGAGCGGCCTGAACAACCTGCTTTCGCCCATCGCGCCGGAAGGCATCCTGTACCTGATGGCCCGCGCCAAAACCGAAGATGCGCGCAAGCATATCTCGTACTATCTCACCCGCCTGCGTGGTGAAACGCCCGACATCACCGGCAACGATCTGCTGGCCATGGGCATTCCGGCGGGGCCTGCCTACGGGCGCGTGCTGCGCCGGGTGCTGGCGGCCAAGCTGGACGGCCTGGCCCGCACCCGCGCCGCGCAACTGGACCTGGCC
>NZ_VSMK01000499.1 GCF_011682075.1 Nitratidesulfovibrio liaohensis | reverse complement strand
GTCATCGCCGAGCGTGAGTCTGTCATCGCCGAGCGTGAGTCTGTCATCGCCGAGCGTGAGTCTGTCATCGCCGAGCGTGAGTCTGTCATCGCCGAGCGTGAGTCTGTCATCGCGGATCACGAAGCTGTTGTCGCGAACTACAAGTCTGTCATCGCGGATCACGAGCAGCTGGTGGCCCAGTTGCAGGAGCAGGTCAGGCTGCTCAAGGCCTGGCGGTTCGCCGCCAGTTCCGAGAAGGCCAAAGGCCCCCAGGGTGAGGACCAGTATTGGCTTTTCGACGAGGCGGAACGCGTTGCCATGCAGGCCGAGGCCGCTTCCGAGAGCGATGAAGAGGAGCCTGAGACCACGGAAGTGGCCGGTCACTCCCGGCGTAAGAAAGGGCGCCGGCCCATTTCCAAGGCCTATCCCCGGGTGGAGGTCGTTCACGACATCCCCGAAGAAGACAAGGTCTGCCCCTGTGGCTGCGCCCTGTCGCGCATCGGCGAGGAGGTCAGCGAAAAGCTCGACATCGTCCCGCAGAAGATCCAGGTCATCCGTCACATCCGGCCGAAATACGCCTGCCGCGCCTGCGAGGGCGTGGAGGACGACGGCCCCACCGTCAAGACAGCCCCCATGCCGTTGCAGCTGATCCCGCAGGGCATCGTCTCCCCGGGCCTGTTGGCCTACATCCTGGTCAACAAGTTCGCGGACGGACTCCCGTTTTATCGGCAGACGATCATGTTCGACCGGCTCGGGGTGGACATCTCCCGGGCGACCATGTCCGGCTGGGCGCTTCGGGCGGCCGAGGCCTGCCAGCCGCTGGTGGAGCTGCTCCACGAGCAGATTCGGTCAGGGCCGATCATCAACCTGGACGAGACCACGGTTCAGGTCCTGAAGGAACCCGGGCGAAAAAACACCAGCAAATCCTATATGTGGGTGGCCCGGGGCGGTGACATCAAACGACCATCTGTCCTTTTTCACTACGACCCCGGTCGGGGCGGCAAGGTGGCCAAGGAGATCGTCGGGAACTTCCGCGGGTTTCTGCAAACCGATGGCTACGCAGGCTACAACGCCTTGGGCGAGCGCGAGGGGATCCAACATGTCGGGTGCCTGGCCCATGTGCGGCGCAAATTCCACGACGTGACCAAAGCCGGGGGCAAGAAGAAATCCGGCACGGCCCAGACGGTGCTGGACCTCATCGGCAAGCTCTACAAGCTGGAGAAGCAAGCGCGGGAGCAGAAGCTTGACCCCGAGGCCGTGCACGCCATGCGCCAGGAGCGTGTTCGACCGATCATGGACAAGATCAAGGCGTTGCTCGACGCCCGCGTAAAGACCACGCCACCCAAGGGCCTTCTGGGCCGGGCCATCTCCTACGCTCTGGGCCAGTGGGAAAGAGTCATGGTCTACCTCGAGGACGGCCGCTTGCAGCCGGACAACAACGCGGCCGAGAACGCCATCCGACCCTTTGCCGTGGGCCGGAAAAACTGGCTGTTCTCCGGCTCTCCCCGAGGAGCCAAGGCCAGCGCGGCCATCTATTCCCTCATCGAGACCGCCAAGGCTTGCGGCCTCAACCCCTTCGAGTATCTTCTGCAGGTCTTCGAGCGGCTGCCCTATGCTTGCAGCCAGGACGACCTCAAGGCCCTGCTGCCGCAAGGCATGTCAAAGAACAACCCGGTCTAAGCCAGTTCACTGATGTCTACTTGATGACCGCTCGCCTGAAAAGGTGGGGTTGTCTGGACGGTTAC
>NZ_VSMK01000498.1 GCF_011682075.1 Nitratidesulfovibrio liaohensis | reverse complement strand
GCACGCCGCCCCCCAGAACCATGCCCCGCAGAACGCCGCCCCCCAGAACGATCCCAGTGAAGGACACCGCCCGTGACCGGTCCAGACGACATCCTCATGCCCGGCGCGCCGTCCCCGGCCAGGCCCAAACGCCCTGCCAGCCGGCGCGCCGCGCAGCGCCCCACGCATGCTTCCCATGCTGGCAGGGGCCCGCGCCCGTTCCTGATCTTTCCGTGGGACACGGACTTCCTGGCCGGGCTTACCGCCACGCTCATCGAAGCCACCAACGGTCGCCCCGGCGACGCCGTGTTCGTCTTTCCGCATGGTCGGCCCGGGCGCTACCTTGTGGACCGCATCCGCCGCGCCCCGGACATCGTCCGGCCCTGTCTGCTGCCCCGCGTGTTCACGGTGCGCCAGATGTTCACCCTGCTGCGCGCCCACGCGGAAGACCCCACCGCGCGCCCGGCCCGGCCCATTCCCCTGCTGGACCGGGTGGGCCTGCTCATGGACTGCGTGCGCGACCTGGCCCGGCCCGGCGACGAATTGTACGAGCACCTCGCCGCCACTGACCAGCGGCGGTTCTTTCCCTGGGGCGTGCGCCTTGCCGCGCTGATGGAGGAATTCTTCGTCCAGAACCGCGTGCCGGAAGACTACCAGTACATGGAGGGTCAGGTGGCCCCCTTTGCCGCCGCCCTGCTGGGTGCGCTGGGCCGCATCCACGAGGCGTACGCGGCGGCGCTGACGGAACGCGGATGGACCACGCCGGGCTTCGACGCCTTCCGCTCCGTGCGCCTGCTGCCCGGCCCCGACGAGACGGGCCGCGCCACCGAACGCCCCGACGGCTTCACCCTGCCCCCGCTGCTGGCGGGCAAGCGGCTGTTCGTGGCCGGGTTTTCCACCCTCACCGGTACGGAAGAAGCGCTGTTCCTGCACCTGTGGCGGCACGAAGGGGCCACGGTGTGCCTGCATACCGACGCGGCTGTGGCGGAACTGGGCGCCCGCCCGGTGCACTGGACCTGCGAGGACCACGTGCGCTGGCTGACCTCGTGGCGCGCCGGGGCCGCGCTGGCCTGCCCGCCGTCCGGACACGCCCCGTCGATCACCTTTCATGAAGGCTACGACCTGCATTCGCAATTGCTGGTCATGGAACGGGAGCTGCGGGCCGATGGCGGCGATGCGCCCGACGCCCCGACGGCCAACGCGACCCCGGCCGGCAATTTGAAGGAATCGAGTCTAACGCCAGCAATCGAAAGTACCGAAAATTCCATCCCCCCCGCCCCGGACGCCGACGAGTTGGCGGGCACGGCGGTGGTGCTGCCCGACACCGGGCTGCTCATGCCCGTGCTGCACCACCTGCCGGACAAGGACGTGAACATCTCCATGGGCTATCCGCTGGTGCGCTCCACGCTGGTGCGGCTGGTGGAAACCCTGATGCGCCTGCAAGAGACCGCCCGGCCCGCCGCCTCGCTGGCGCTGCCAGAGCAAGGGCCGGAACAAGGGCTGGAACATGGACCGGGCGACACGTTCGCCGCCCCGGGTGGATCGGACGCCGAGCCGTCCACCATGTGCTACCACTGGCGCACGGTCATCGAATGCATCCGCCACCCGTACCTGAAAATGCTGGAACTGGACGGCGAACGCCCCCTGCGCGACCTGTTCCACCTCATGGAAAACGTGGTGCGCGGCGGGGCCAGCTACGTGGACCCGCGCGCGCTGGCCCGCGAGGTGGCCCAGAAGGCCCCCGGCGGTGAACACGGCCCGGCGGCGGCCCTGC
>NZ_VSMK01000508.1 GCF_011682075.1 Nitratidesulfovibrio liaohensis | reverse complement strand
AGCACGCCCAGCCCGGCCAGCGGACCGCTGCCTGCGCCCGGCGCGCCTGCCGCGTCCGCCTCCGGACGCACCGGCCACAGTCCTACGCCCCGCAGGCGTTCCAGCAGGGCGCGATTGCCCTCGTTGGCGAAGAAGGCGCGGATGGAGGCGGCCACCTCCGGTCCGATGTCCGGCAACTGTTGCAGCGTCTCTGCCTCTGCCGCGCCCAAAGCGTCGAGGTCGGCGAAGTGCGCGGCCAGGGTGCGCGCGGTCTGTTCACCCACGTGGCGGATGCCCAGCGCGCAGATGAGCCGGTTCAGGGTGGCCCCGGTGCGTGCCGCATCAAAGGCGGCGATGAAGTTTTCCGCCAGTTTCGGCCCCATGCGTTCGAAGGCCAGCAGGGTCTGCTTGTCCAGCCCGAACAGATCCGCCGGGCTGGTCACCTTGCCGCGGACCACCAACAGTTCCACCCATCTGCGCCCCACGCCCTGGATGTCCAGCCCGGCCTTGGACACGAAGTGGATGATGGACTGGCGCACCACGGCGGGGCACCCCACGTTGACGCAGCGCCACGCGGCTTCGCCGGGTTCGCGGCGCACCGGGGTGTGGCAGACGGGACACTCCTTGGGAAATGCGAACTCCGGCAGGCCGTCAGCAGGACGCTGGTCCACCAGTGGGCGCACCACCTCGGGGATCACGTCGCCCGCGCGCTGCACGACGACCATGTCACCCACGCGCAGGTCCTTGGCGCGGATTTCGTCCTCGTTGTGCAGGGTGGCGCGCGACACGGTAACCCCGCCCACGGCCACGGGCGCCAGTTCAGCCACCGGGGTCAGCACCCCCGTGCGGCCCACCTGGATGGCGATGTGCTCCAGCCGGGTGGTGGCCTGATGGGCAGGAAACTTCAGGGCGATGGCCCAGCGCGGGGCGCGGGCGGTGTAGCCCAGCGCGGCCTGCGCGGCCAGATCGTCCAGCTTGGCCACCACGCCGTCGATCTCGAAGGACAGTTCCGGGCGGCGGCGGCCCAATTCTTCGTAATAGGCCATGACGTCTGCCGGGGTTTCGCAGCGGCGTGCATCGGGCGGGGTGCCAAAGCCATAGTCCGCCAGCGCGGCCATGACCTGCCCGTGGGTGGACCAGCGCGCCTCCGCCCCCTGTGCGGCTGGGGCCACATCGCCGCCAGCCTCCTCCGGCCAAAGCACCTGCCCCACCCCGTAGGCCAGAAAACGCAGCGGCCGTCCCGCCGTGACCGAGGCATCCAGTTGGCGCACCGAACCGGCGGCGGCGTTGCGCGGGTTGGCGAACAGCTTTTCGCCCGCGCCGCGTCGGGCGGCGTTGAGGGCCTCGAATTCCGCGCGGGTAATGACCACTTCGCCGCGCACTTCCAGCCGGGCCGGGTGCGGCCCCTCGCCATGCAGGCGTAGCGGCAGGTTGCGCACGGTGCGCATGGCCGTGGTGACGATTTCGCCCTTCTCGCCGTCGCCCCGCGTGAGGGCCGTGGTGAACACGCCGTTCTCGTAGATCACTTCCAGCGCCAGACCGTCCATCTTGGGGTCGCACCAGAAGGCCGTGGGCGCACCCGGTTCTGCCCGCAACATGCGCTGGATGAAGGCGTCCCACTCTTCCGCCGAAAAGGCGTTGTCCAGACTGTACATGCGCAGGGTGTGGGCCTGCGTTTCCAGCGCGGCCACCACGGCATCGCCAACCCGGTGGGTGGGGGAATCGGGCGTGCGCAGGCTGGGCCATTCCGCCTCGATGTCCTGCAATTCGCGGAACAGGGCGTCGTATTCGGCGTCGGAGATTTCCGCGTCGTCCAGCACGTAGTAACGGTGGCTGTGGTAGTTCAGCTGTTCGCGCAGCGATTCGGCGCGGGCGGCAACATGGGACGGTGCGGCGGGCGCGGCTTCGGGCGCGCTATTGGCCGGGGAAATATCGTCGGAAATGCTCACAGCGTGGTCTCGTCGGTCCATTGGTGTTGCAACCGGGCCACCTCGTCGCGCCATGCGGGGCCGAGGCGGCGGGTCATGTAGTCGTGTTCGGCGCGGGCGGCGGCGTCCATGAAGCCGTCCACGGAGCGCGCCGTGGTGTGGTAGCGATGCCGGGTCACCAGTTGATGGTCCACCACCACCGGCCAGCCAGCGCGGTGCGCCCGCAGGGACAGCCAGACGTCCACCCCGTAGCCGCGCGGATTGTCGGCGCAGTCCGCGCCGCCCACCTCGCGGGCGCAGTCCAGGTCGATCAGCGGGGCGATGCCGTCCACCAGCGCCACCCGCCGGTACTGGATGCGCGCATCACGCACCATCTGCGGGTGGTAGGGGTTGCGGTCCACCGCCGGTGCGTACACCCCCACCCTGCCTGCTGGTCCGCCCAATCCGCGCGCGGCCAGCGCCGCGCCCATGCGGGCCATGCGCAGGGCCGCCCGTGCCACCAGCGGCGGGCGCGTCTCGAAGGAAATGTCGTTGTTCAGGAACCACAGGTGCGTGCAGTCCATGTCCCGCGCCGCGTCCAGGCAGTACGCCAGCGCGCCGCCCCAGAACAGGTTGCTCGACAGCCTGCGCCATGCGCCGGTGGCCGGGCGAGAAGCCGCGTTGTCCAGCACCAGCACCCGCTCCGCGTGGTCCGGGTCTGCCCGGCGCAGGGTGTCGGACAGGTTGGCGGCCAGCGCCGGGTCGCCGTAGTGCAGGATGACCGTTGCGATGACGGGGGATGGCGCAGAGGCAGGCACGGCGTCCGACGCCGTGTCCGCGCCGCCTTCCGGCGCGCCGTTGCCCGTCACAGAATCTCCTGCAACTGCCGGAAGTTCTCCGGCTTGCCCACGGTAACCAGGGTGTCGCCGGGGTTCAGTTCGTAGGTGGATTCCGGGTTGAACAGCATGCGGCCATCGGGCTTCTTCACCCCGATGACGATGAGGTTGAACCGCTGCCGGATGCCCGACGCCATCAGCGTCTTGCCCGCCAGTTCCGAGGCGTCGCCCACGGTCAGTTCTTCCATCTGGATGTTCAGGTCGGTCTTGGAGTGGGCCAGTTCCATGAACGTGGTCACCGTGGGCCGCAGGATGGACTGGGCCATGCGCAGCCCGCCAAGGTGATGCGGCAGGAACACCCGGTCCGCGCCCGCCAGTTGCAGCTTGCCGATGTGCGAGGCGTCACCCGCGCGGGCGATGATGGCCATATCCGGGTTCAACTGGCGCGCGCTGAGCACCACGTACACGTTGGCGGAATCCAGCGACAGCGCGGCGATGAGCGCCCGTGCGTGGCTGATGTTGCAGGCGTTCAGCACGTCATCGCTGGTGGCATCGCCCGCCAGGTGCACGATGCCGTCGTTTTCCAGCCGTTCCACGGCCACCGGGTCGTTTTCCACCACCACGATGGGCACGCCTTCCTGCATCAGTTCGCGCGCCACCACCGAACCGATGCGGCCATAACCGCAGATGACGCAGTGGCCACGTAGCGAGGATATGGTCTTCAGCACCCTGCGCCTCCCGAGCACTTTGTAAAGCTTGCCATCCACCAGCAGTTGCGAGAACGCGCCGAGGATGAAGGCGAAGTTGCCGACGCCCGTCAGAATCAGCACCGTGGTCAGCACCCGCCCGGGATTGGACAGGGGGTGCACTTCCTGAAAACCCACGGTGGAAAGGGTGATGACCACCATGTAGAAGCTGTCCCACAGGGACCAGCCTTCGATATGCGAATACGCCCAGGTGGCCGAGGCGAACACCAGCAGCATGGTGCACTGGCTGACGACCAGAGGCCCCCACGCCCCAAGACGGGTGCGCAACCGGTGGTACGAGGTGATCAGCGGGTGTTGCCGCATGCGCCGTTGTCCTGTGTGACCGTTGTGGCCCGGAATGGGCTGGTCTTACTTACGTACCATGATGATGCGCCATGGTGTGCCATGACACGTCATGGCCCGCAATTGCGCAGCATGGCCCCGCCGTCGTGCCCACGCCTGCGGCGTGCGCCCCGTTGCGTAATTAATCGGCACGATGCGCCGCTCGCCCCCCGGCATGCCGGGCCTGGCATCCCGGTATCGGCCAGACCGGGAAGTCCCGCTCCGGCACCCTACCCCGCGCCGCCAGCCCCCAGCAGGTGTTCGCGCAGCAGCCGGATGCGGTCGCGCAGTTCCGCCGCCCGCTCGAATTCCAGTTCCTTGGCGGCCTCGCGCATCTCGCGTTCCAGTTGCTGTATCTGTTTTGCCAGTTCGTGCGGGTCGCTGGACCACGGGGCAAAGGTTTCCGCCGCCTGCGCCGCGCCCTTGCGCCCCTTGCCCTTGCGGCCCTTTGCTTCCGCGGCTTCGGCATAGATGGCGTCGAACGGGGTTTCCACCGCCTTGCGGATGGTGGCGGGCACGATGTGGTGCGCCTCGTTGTAGCCGATCTGCCGTTCTCGCCGCCGGGCCGTCTCGTCCATGGCGGCCTGCATGGAGCGGGTCACCACGTCCGCGTACATCAGCACCCGGCCTTCGACGTTGCGCGCCGCGCGGCCAAAGGTCTGGATGAGCGAACCCGCGGAGCGCAGAAAGCCCTCCTTGTCCGCATCCAGTATGGATACCAGAGAAACCTCCGGAATATCAAGACCTTCACGCAGCAGGTTGATGCCCACCAGCACGTCGAATTCCTTGCGGCGCAACGCCTGGATGATGGCCATGCGTTCCATGGTGTCGATGTCGGAATGCAGGTAGCGGGCGGCCACGCCCATCTCGTTGAAGTATTCGGTCAGGTCTTCGGCCATGCGCTTGGTCAGGGTGGTCACAAGCACCCGCTCGCCGCGCGCGGCGCGCAGGCGGCATTCGCCCAGCAGGTCGTCCACCTGGCCTTTGGTGGGCCGCACCTCGACGATGGGGTCCACAAGGCCGGTGGGCCGGATGATCTGCTCGGCCACGATGCCCTGCGAGCGATCCAACTCCCACTTGCCCGGCGTGGCGGACACATAGATGGCCTGGTTCAGCCGGGCCAGGAATTCGTGAAACTCCAGCGGGCGGTTGTCCAGCGCGGACGGCAGGCGAAACCCGTAGTCCACAAGGGTGGACTTGCGCGAGCGGTCGCCCTTGTACATGGCCCCCACCTGCGAGACGGTGATGTGCGATTCGTCCACGAACAGCAGGAAGTCGTCGGGAAAGTAGTCCAGCAGGCACGAGGGCGGGTCGCCCGCCTTGCGGCCATCCAGATGGCGCGAATAGTTTTCCACCCCGTTGCAGTAGCCCATTTCCTCCATCATCTCGAGGTCGAGCATGGTGCGCTGTTCCAGCCGCTGCGCCTCCACCAGGCGGTTGCCCCCCTTCAGTTCGCGCAGGCGCTCGCCCAGTTCGTCGCGGATGTCGGAAATGGCGCGCACCAGGTTGTCGCGGTCGGACACGTAGTGGCTGGCGGGGTAGATGACCGTCTTGCCCACGGATGCCAGCACCTGTCCGGTAAGCGGATCGATCTCGTTGATGGCGTCGATGTCGTCGCCGAAGAACTCGATGCGCAGCGCCCGTTCGTGGTGGTAGGCGGGGATTATTTCCAGCACGTCGCCGCGCACCCGGAAGGTGCCGCGATGGAAGTCGTAGTCGTTGCGCTCGTACTGCACTTCCACCAGCCGGGTGATCAGCGAATCCATGGACAGCCGCTGCCCGGTCTCCACGGGGATGACCAGCTTGGCGTAGTATTCCGGCGAGCCCAGGCCGTAGATGCACGACACAGAGGCCACGATGACCACGTCGCGCCGGGTGAGCAGCGCATGGGTGGCCGCGTGGCGCAGCTTGTCGATGTTGTCGTTGATGGACGAATCCTTCTCGATGTAGGTGTCCGACGACGGCACGTAGGCTTCCGGCTGGTAGTAGTCGTAATAGCTGACGAAATATTCCACCGCGTTCTCCGGGAACAGCTGGCGGAACTCGTTGTACAACTGGGCTGCCAGGGTCTTGTTGGGGGCCAGCACCAGGGCGGGCCTGCCGCAACGGGCGATGACCTGGGCCATGGTGAAGGTCTTGCCGGAACCGGTGACGCCCAGCAGCACCTGATCCGTCACGCCCGCCTCGATGTTGGAGACGATCTGGCCGATGGCTTCGGGCTGGTCGCCGCGCGGTTCGTAGTCGGTGCGCAGAATGAACGGGGATTGGGTCATGCATGCATCCATAGCCCGCAAGGGCCGGTGGTGTGTCCTGAAAGGCCGTGACGGCGCGCAGCCGCGCAACGGCGGCGGGGTCTGGCCGGTGTCCATGCGACCGGATGGAAACACGCCGGAGGGGCACGAAGGCGCGGTACGGCCTGCCGCCCCCTTCCATCCGTCGGAAAGATGGTCTAGAAAATCCGGAAGCGGCACGGCCCGTTGCCTGCACCCGCAGGTGCATTCCGACTGCCGCCCCGCCAAACCCGACGAAGCACGCGCCTCCGGCGGCCAGGTTCACGACCCGGCAGGCCGGAACCCCGCATGGAGCACGCATGGAACTGACCGTCATTCCCGTGGAAGGCACGCCCCCTGTAGAGCGCATCCACGTCATATCCGTCACCATCCGCACCTTCAAGGGGCGGCGCAACGTACAGGCCCATCTTTTCCGGCTGGTCGACGAAGCCGCAACGACAGCAGAACTGGTCAACCTGCGCGCGGTGCCCGGCCTGGTGGGTGGCCCGCTTGAACCGGACGCACCGGGCGCCGACGACCTTACCGGCCCCGAAGCGGAAACCGACGCCCTGCGCACGGTGCTGGAGGCCTTTACCGAGGCGGAACGCGATGCGGTGGTGGACTACCTTTCGCAACGCTACGCCGACCGGCTGACCTGCATCATCGCCTGCCCGCTGCAACTGCCTGTGCCGCGCGGCGTGGTGCCCTTTTCCGCACTGCCCGAGGGCAAGACCATGGGGGTCATCCGTTTCGACGAGGTGCCCCGCTACCCGCTGCCCTTCGCCATTCGCGGTTTCTACGACCTGGCCCAGCACGAGCCGCTGGTGCACGAACAGGAATAACCCGCTGCGCCGCCGCGCGCCACATGGGTGCGCGGCATCGGACAGCAGCACGGTCCGGAGCCCTGCATGTCCCGGCCCGGCACACGTCCGGGCAAGCACGCGCCCGGGTAGACACACTTATGGGCCAATGCTCTCCGGACAAGCACCATGCCCCGCCGCAGACGGGCCGCGCGGCCAGCGCCGCCCTTCGCCCGCTACAAGGGCCTGAAACCCGCCGGGACACGCCAATGCCGGGTCGGCATTGCTTCCGGCCCCGCCTGCCGCGCGACCATCCACGGGGCGTCCGGTCCCGGCGTCATGGTCCGCATCGGCAGCTCCGAAACTTCCGGACAGCGCACCTCGCTGCCGTCGGCAAGGCGCAGCGCGCCGCCCACCCCTTTCCCCAGCCGGGCCAGAAATTCCGGACGCGGCAATTCGCGCGCGCCAAAGCGCACCATGTGCGGCGTGGTCTGCTGACAGTCGATGAGGGTGCAGCCCGCGTGGCGCAGCCAGGTCGCCAGCCAGGTGAAGGCCACCTTGGAGGCATCCGGCACCAGGTGGAACATGGATTCGCCGTAGAACACCCCTCCCAGGGCCACGCCGTACAGCCCGCCCACAAGCCTGCCGTCGTGCCACGCTTCCGCCGAATGGGCGATGCCCAGACGGTGCAGCGCCTCATAGGCGTTGATCATGGCGGGCACCAGCCAGGTGCCGCGCTGTCCCTGCCGGGGCGTGGCGGCACAGCGCCGGATGACCAGGGCAAAGGCCTTGTCGAAGGTGACCTCGAAGGTGTTCGAGCGGATGCGCCGCGCCAGGCTGCGCGAAACGTGCAGTTCGTCCGGCAGCAACGCGCAGCGCGGGTCGGGCGACCACCACAGGATGGGCGTGCCCCGGTCATACCACGGGTAGATGCCGCGCAGGTAGGCAGCCACCAGCCGGGCGGGCGAAAGATCGCCCCCCACGGCCAGCAGCCCTTCGGGCGGCGCGGCGACCGGATCGGGGAAGTCGGAACCGTCCCCGGTCATCCGGCCCAGCACACGCACGTTCATTTGCCGTTGGCGGCTTCGTCGCCGCCAAGCGGCTCGTAGCGGAACACCAGGCCCAGTCCGGCAATGCCCTGCTGACCGACGGACGGCGCGGCCTTGGCGGCGGTTGACGATGTAGTCGCGGCAGCGTCGGCGGATACGGCTGGCGGGGCACCATCCCTGGCCGCTGCCTTGCCCTTCCCCTTGCGGGCGGGCTTGGCGGGCGCGGTTGCAGCCTCCGGCGCGTCCACGTCCACAATGGCGGTGCCACCCTTGCGCAGCTTGCCGAACAGCACCTCACGGGCCAACTCGTCTTCCAGCGCGGTGCGGATAACCCGGCGCAGCGGGCGCGCCCCGAAGGCAGGCTCGAAGCCCTTTTCGGCCAGGCGCGCACGGGCCGCCGGGGTCAGCTCCAGGCGCACGCGGCGATCTTTCAACCCGGCTCCCAGTTCCAGCACGAACTTGTCCACGATGCGTTCCATCACCGGGGTGGTCAGCCCGGCAAAGGGGATCATGGCGTCCAGCCGGTTGCGGAATTCCGGGCTGAACATGTTCTCCACGGCCTTGCGGCCCTTGCCCGCCACGTCTTCCTGCGCGGTGGCGCCAAAGCCGATGGCGGGGGCGCTCATTTCGCGCACGCCCGCGTTGGAGGTCATGATCAGCACCACGTTGCGGAAGTCCGCCTTGCGCCCGGTGTTGTCGGTGAGCGTGGCGTAGTCCATGACCTGGAGCAGGATGTTGAAGATGTCCGGGTGGGCCTTTTCGATTTCGTCCAGCAGCAGCACGGTGTACGGCTGCTTGCGGATGGCCTCGGTCAGCAGGCCGCCCTGGTCGAAGCCCACGTAGCCGGGGGGCGCCCCGATGAGCCGCGACACGGAATGCTTCTCCATGTACTCGCTCATGTCGTAGCGCACGAAGCCGATGCCCATGACCTCCGCCAGGCGGCGGGCCAGTTCGGTCTTGCCCACCCCCGTGGGTCCGTAGAACAGGAAGCTGCCCGTGGGCCGGTCTTCGCGGCCCAGCCCCGCCCGCGCGCGCAGGATGGCCCGCGACAGGATGCCCACGGCCGCGTCCTGCCCGAAGACCACGTTGCGCAGGTCTTCATCGAGGGTGCGCAGGCGGTCGCGGTCGCTGGACGACACCGTGCGCGACGGTATCTGGGCCATGCGCGCCACCACCTTCTCCACTTCCTTCACGCCGATGGCGGCATCGGATGCCGACGCCGCACGGGCACCGCGCCGCAGCCGGGCCGCCGCACCCGCTTCGTCCAGCACGTCGATGGCCTTGTCCGGCAGCAGCCGCTCGGTGATGTACCGGGCGGAAAGCTCCACCGCCGCGCGCAGGGCGGGCAGGGTGTAGCGCACCTTGTGGTGATCCTCGTAATAGGGGCGCAACCCCTTCAGAATGTCCACGCATTCGTCCTGCGAAGGCTCCTGCACGTCGATCTTCTGGAACCGGCGCGACAGGGCGCGATCCTTCTCGAAGTGGTTGCGGTACTCCTCGTACGTGGTGGACCCGATGCAGCGGATGCTGCCGTCGGCCAGTACGGGCTTCAGGATGTTGGAGGCATCCATGGAGCCGCCGCTGGTGGAGCCCGCGCCCACGATGGTGTGGATTTCGTCGATGAACAGGATGGCCCCCGGCACCTTGCCGAGGTCGGTGATGACGCCCTTCAGGCGCTGCTCGAAGTCGCCCCGGTACTTGGTGCCGGCCAGCAGCGCGCCCATGTCCAGGGCAAAGATGCGCACGTCCCGGAATTCCTCGGGCACGTCGCCTCCCGCCACGCGCAGGGCCAGCCCTTCGGCGATGGCGGTCTTGCCCACGCCGGGGTCGCCCACGTAGAGCGGATTGTTCTTGCGCCGCCGGGCCAGCACCTGAATGGTCCGTTCCAGTTCCTTGACCCTGCCGATCAACGGGTCGATGCGACCTTCGCGGGCGCGGGCGGTCAGGTCCACGGTGAACTTTTCCAGTGCGTCGATGCGCGGCGTGTCTGCCGAGCCCACCTCGCCATCCGCGTCGCCGCCGTCTTCCCCGTCGCCGCCCTGCGGCGCACCGTGCGAGATGTGCTGCAACACGTCCAGCCGGGTCACCCCCTGCGATTTCAGGAAGTAGGTGGCGTAGGCGTCGTCCTCTTCAAAGATGGCGGCCAGCACGTCGCCGATTTCCACGGCGCCCTTGCCCGCGGACTGCATGTGGCGGATGGCCCGCTGCAACACGCGTTGCACGCCCAGGGTCTGCACCACTTCGGTGGGGGTGTCGGCGGGCAGCGGTTCCAGATGGGTGGCGAAAAAGGTTTCCAGGCGCAGGCGCAGGGACTTCACGTCCACCCCCACTGCCTCAAGGATGTGCTTGCCCGCATCCTCGCCGGTGATGGCGTAGAGCAGATGCTCCAGCGTCAGGAACTCGTGGTTGCGCGTCCGCACGTCGTTGACGGCGGCGGTAAGCGCTGCTTCAAGGCGTCTTCCGATCATGTCATACCTCTTCGAGGGTACAGCGCAGTGGATAGCCTTCGCGCCGGGCGCGGGCATGCACGAGGGCGACCTTGGTTTCGGCCACCTCCGCCGTGTACACGCCGCATTCGCCAACGCCCTTCTCGTGGACGGCCAGCATGATGCGCGTCGCCTCGTCGGGCGTTCTGCGGAACACCTCGACCAGGATCGACACCACGAACTCCATGGTCGTGTAGTCGTCATTGTGCAGCAGCACCCGGAACATCCGGGGCTCGCGCACTTCATCCTCGATGAGTATCTCCGTGTCCCTGCCGCCGTCGGGAACGCCCGATGGATTCGACGGGCCTGCCGGTTCTGAAGGGCCTGCCATGCACGCCGGAACGTCCGGGAAACGATGGTTGTCGGGATGGGTGTTCATGAGTGCTCGTTTCGTGGTTTCCGGGTGGCTGCCCATGGCCGTTCCCCGGTATCTGCCTTTGTCGTCCGGGCAAAGCCGCCGGGGCAGTGTTGCCGGGAACGAGGAGGTCGGGTGTGCACCGGGCGCGGGCCACGCCTTTATACTAACATCGTCCCGCCCGCTGTCGAGGGGCTTGCGGTTACGCAGGGCAAGGCGCCAGGTCGAAATATTCGTGACCATTTCCGGGCGGGGCCGGGTTATTCCGCCCCGGTAGGGTCTGCCCCGTCGCCGCTGTTTCCGAAGACGATCCGGCGCGCGACGGCCAGTCCAGCCGCGTCGAAGGTGAAGTCCTCCGACGGGGACAGCCCGTTTGCGGTGCGCCACTGGCGGTTCAAGTCGTGATACGTTGCGGTGGATGCGCGCGCCCTGTCAAGGCCAAGCCGGTCGGCCACGGCCAGGATGGCCTCGCGGTCGCCCTCCAGTTCCGCCACCGGGCCGAAGGGCATGGTGTCGAGGCACACATGCACCCCGTCCAGGCTCCATACTTCGCGCACCTTGTCATAGCCGAAGGCGACGCCGTAGCCCAGGCTAGTCAGCACCTGGTGCATGGCTTCCGCGTCGGCCACGCCGGTCTGCACCTCGTCCCACACCTTCACGTCAGCGGGGATGGGAGCGGCCCCGGCATCTCGCATGGCGCCAACATCCGGGGGGCGCTTCACGGTCAGCACGGCGGCATGCAGGTTCGGGCCGGTCTTGGTGCGCAACCGCAGCAACGTGTTCGCCGCGCGCAAGTCGCGCCCGGGCGTGTCGTACACCCGGTTGCATTCAAGGTACGGAACGCCGCCCGTGGCCCCCAGTGCTTGCAAAGCGGTGCGAAGCGCGGCAAGGTCCGCTTCGGGGAACTTGATTTCCATTTCCAGTGCCATGTGAACTCCATGGACCGCGTCCCCGCCATCCCGCATTCACGCTGCCGCAGCGGCAGCCCGTGGAAGATGGAGACGAGGCGCGGCCAGGCGCCGCACCGCGCGGCGCGAAAGAGGGCCTTTTCGTGCAAAAGATCGTCCTGCTGGGCCTTGCGGGCGCCTTGGGCAGCCTGGCCCGCTACGGCCTTGCCGGGCTGGTGCAGCGCGCCGCGCCCGGTTCGTTTCCGCTCGGCACGTTCGTCGTCAACGTGCTCGGCTGCCTGGCCTTTGGCTTCGTCTGGGGGGTGTGCGAAAACCGCATTTCCCTGCATCCCGACGTACGCGTGGTGCTGCTGACCGGCTTCATGGGCGCGTTCACCACCTTTTCCACCTTCACCTTCGAAAGCCTGGGGCTCATGGAGACCGGGCAGTGGATGGCCTTTGCCCTGTACGCGGGCGGCCAGTTGCTGCTGGGCCTTGCCCTGTTGTGGCTGGGCATGAACACCGGACGGCTGGTGTAGGGCACCGGACGGCTGGTGTCGGCCCGCGCGCCGCTCCCCGCTGGCCCCTCGCACGGAAACCCGGCATCACATCCGCAATTGGAAGGAGCACGTCATGCGCATCATATCCGGCGACGCCCTGCGTCTGCGCATCTACATCGGCGAACGCGACACCCACAAGGGCCGCGCCCTGCACGACGTCATCCTGGAATCGGCCCGGCGCGAAGGGCTGGCGGGCGGCACGGTGTTCCGGGGCCTTGCGGGATTTGGCGCCAACAGCGTGGTGCACACCGCCCGGGTGCTGCGCCTGTCCGAAGACCTGCCCATTGTGGTTGAAATCATCGACGACGCGCCCAAGATAGAGGCATTCCTGCCCCGCGTCGAGGCACTGCTGGCCGAAGGGCTGGTCACCGTGGACCCGGTGCGCGTGCTGCTGTACCGCCACGGCCCCGGCAAGGAAGCGCCACAGGATGCCCACGCGGCACCCCACTCCGGCACATCCGATCAGGACAACTGCAGCCAGGACAGCGACAAACAGGCCCTCTAGGCTCCCTGCACATCCCCTGTCCCCGCGCCCCGTTACGGATGCGGAAACGGCAGGACCGCCGGGGCGGCCCTGCCGTGCGCATTTCACGGGCGCGTCTGCGCCCCGCCTACCCGGCGGCAGGCAGCAGCGCGGCGCGAATGGCCTCGATGCCGGTCTTGTCCACGTACTTGGACACCCGCAGGCGCTTGCCGGAATTTTCGCGGTACATGGCCATGAAGCGCTGCACCAGGTCCAACGCCGCCTCGCGGGTCAGATCCTCGGCCAGTACGTCGCCGATGCGCGGGTGCCCGCCGGAATTGCCCCCCACGATCACCGTCCAGCCACGCTTGGTGCCCACCAGACCCACGTCGCGCAGGTAGCTTTCGCCGCAGCACATGGGGCAGCCGGACACGCCGAACTTGACCTTGGCCGGGAAGGGCTGTTCCGCCAGCGTCTGTTCGATCTCGATGCCGAGCCCCAGCGAATCCTGAAGCCCAAGCTTGCAGACCGCCGTGCCGGGGCAGGCCTGCACGTAGTGCACGCACAGTTCCACGGCGCGCCCCACGTCCATGCGCAGGTCTTCCCAGATGGGCTCCACCTGCTCGGCCGTCATGCCCACCAGGGCAAGGCGCTGGCCGGAGGTAATCTTGATGATGGGGATGGCGTACTTGCGCGCCACGCGCGAAATGGCGTCCAGGATGTCGGGCGACAGCATGCCGCAGGGGGTGCGGGGTACGATGGCGTACGTCTGCTTGTCGCGCTGGAGAATGGCGCCTCTCGGTTCCGGCGTGCCGGTATCAGTCATGTCCGATGCTCCTTGATCCGTATGCGTTGTCGTTGAGGAAAACGTGGCGACCACCCCGTGGCAATGGCCCCGAGGCAATCGCCACATGCGATGCGTGTGTTGACGGTGTCAACGTTGGTGACGTTGGCGGTTTCGGCCTCTTCGACGGCTTCGAGCGCCGTCACCGCGCTCAGCAGGCCCGGACGATGGCCGGGGCGATTTCCTCCAGGGAAACCACCTTGCGCACACCGCCCAGCTTGATGGCCTCCTGCGGCATGCCGAAGACCACGCAGCTGGCCTCGTCCTGGGCGATGGTATGCGCCCCCACGTCGAACAGTTCCTTCATGCCCGCCGCGCCGTCGTCGCCCATGCCGGTCATGATGGCGGCCACGGCGTTGCGCCCGGCATAGCGGGCGGCGGACCGGAACAGCACGTCCACAGAGGGCCGGTGCCTGCGCACCAGCGGGCCTTCGCGCACCTCGACATAGTAGCGCGAGCCGTTGCGCTTGAGCAGCATGTGCATGTTGCCGGGCGCTATGAGCACCTGACCCCGCCGCATGGCGTCGTTGTCCTGCGCCTCCTTCACCGTTACCCGACAGATGGCGTTGAGCCGGTTGGCGAAGGCGGCGGTGAAGTGTTCCGGCATGTGCTGCACGATGGCGATGGGCGGGCAGTCGGCGGGCAGCGCCTCCAGCACCACGCGCAGGGCCTCCGTGCCGCCGGTGGACGCGCCGATGACCACCATCTTTTCGGTCTGCTGCACCGTGGTGGTCAGCGGGGTGGCCGCGGGCAGCACCGCATCGGCGGAAAGCTTGGGCGGCACCCCGGCGGCCAGGGGGCTGAGCTTGCGCAGCCGGGC
>NZ_VSMK01000496.1 GCF_011682075.1 Nitratidesulfovibrio liaohensis | reverse complement strand
CGCACCCCGCGCCGCCGCGGCGCGGACCGCCGCCTCGATGCGCGCCGCATTGCCCGCCACGTCGCCCACCACCACGTTCAACTGCAACAGCGCGATATTCATTGATGTTCTCCGAATCGGGAAGAGATGGAGAGTATCGGGGAGGGAAGGGAGAACTTTTGGAAAAGTTCTCCCTTCCCTCCCCGAACCCCTCCCTACCCTCTCAAAACTTTTTCATTGGGGCTTACCAAGGCAAATGTTTCAGCGAGATGGTACACAGCACGGCTGGCATATCCCCCATCACCAAACAAAAAGTTTGGAAGGGGAAAGGGGGTTCGGGGGAAGGGGGAAACTTTTTCAAAAGTTTCCCCCTTCCCCCGATTCATCTCCCGAAATTCCAGCCTACAGCATGTCCAGCATGGAATACAGGGTGCCGGGCTGCTGCTGCGGCAGCCACTTTGCGGCGCGCAGGGCCCCTTGGGCGAAGTTTTCGCGCGAGTGGGCCTGGTGGGTGATTTCGATGCGTTCGCCGGGGCCCATGGCATAGATGGTGTGCACGCCCACAACGTCGCCGCCGCGAATGGTCTGGATGCCGATTTCGTCCCTGGGCCGTTCACCGATGAGGCCTTCGCGGTGGTAGTTGGCCACGTCCGGCAGGTTCCAGCCCCGCGCCTCGGCCAGGCATTCGGCAAGGCGCAGGGCGGTGCCGCTGGGCGAATCCTTCTTGCGGTTGTGGTGCAGTTCCACCATCTCCAGGTCGTACTGCTCGCCCAGTTGCTGCACCAGTTGCGGCAGGATCTTGAGCAGCACGTTAACGCCGATGCTCATGTTGGGCGCCCAGAAGATGCGCGCGGTCCTGGCCAGTTCGGCCAGTTCGGCCTTCTGCTCGGCGGTCAGGCCCGTGGTGCCGATGACGTGCGACACACCGGCTCTGGCAGCGGCGCGGGCGTTGGCCATGCTGGCCTCCGGCGAGGTGAAGTCCACCACCACGCCGCCGGGTACCTGCGCGAACACCGCATCCGGGTCGCTGCCGGCGGGGCATTTCCACACGTCGAGCGAGGCCAGGCGTTCGGGACGTTCGACAACGGCGGCCAGCGTAAGGGCCGGGTCTTCCTGCGCCATGCGGCAGATGGTGGAACCCATGCGGCCACCGGCGCCCGTGACGATGATCGAAGTGCTCATGCTCGCTCCTTATGCGTTATGCGCGCGCCGCCGGAACCGGATGCGGCCCGGCGTGCGCGGTGTCTGATCGGAACTGGCGGAAATCACAGCAGCGAATGCTGGTCCTTCTTGCGGGACATGGCCGCTGCGTCGGCCTTGTCCGTCTTGTCGGGCCTCTCGGTCATGTCGGCATGGCCGGGGCCGCCCGACACGATGGGAGGCACGCCGGGAGCCACGCCTGATGTCGCGTCGGCAGAGATCGCGGCGGGCGCCTCGGCGGAAACTTCACGGGCGGCGGGAACATCCGCCGAAACTTCGGGCGCTTCGCCCTCGTTGCCGGACGCACGATCACCGTCCCCCGGCACATCCCCGCCCCTGCCTTCCAGCAGGTCCAGAAACTCCTGTTCCCGCAGTACCCGTATGCCGAGTTTCGCGGCCTTGTCGAGCTTGGAACCGGGCTTGTCGCCCACCACCAGCAAGTCCAGCTTCTTGCTGACGCTGCCGAGAATGCTGGCCCCGGCGGCCACGGCGCGGCGCTCTGCATCGGAGCGGGTGAGCGTGGTCAGCGAGCCGGTGAACAGCACGCCCAGCCCGGCCAGCGGACCGCTGCCTGCGCCCGGCG
>NZ_VSMK01000495.1 GCF_011682075.1 Nitratidesulfovibrio liaohensis | reverse complement strand
CGGCGGGGGCTGCCCGGCGCGGTCCGCTTCCTGCTGCTGGCCACGATCCTGCCGGCGCTGGCCGCCGCACTGGTCTTTCCGCCCGGCGCGCGTTGTGCCGAGGTCACCTCGCCCCCCGCTGGTCTGCACATCCGGCCCGCATCCCAACCGCTGCATGTCCTGTGCGATGAAGACTTGCCCCCGTATGCCTACAGGGGGGCGGGCGCGCAGTCCATCGCACGCGGCATCTACCCGGAGCTTGCGGCAGAGGCCTTTCGCCGCATGGGCCTTGCGGCAGTCATGGTGCCCACGCCGTGGGCCAGGGCCATGGCGGAATTGAACCATGAGCATACCGGGGAACGTTCCGGCGAGCGGTCCGCCAAGCAGTCAGGTGCGCGGTCCGATACGCAATCGGGGGGCCACGCGGGGGTGCGGGTTGGGGTATGCGGCCTGTACGCCACCGCCCAGCGCCGGTCGGTGCACGACTTTTCCGCCCCCCTGTTCGAAGAACGCCTGCATCTGGTGCTTCCGGCAAACGCGGCGATACCCCATGCCTTTGCGGGATCGGGCGGAACGGCCCCTGCGGGGCTGGGCGGCTCGCCCCTGGCCGCGCTGCGGGGCATGCGGCTGGGCGTGGTGCGCGGGTGGAGCTACGGCGATGCGCTGGACGCCGCGCACAAGGCGGGCACCTTCACCACAGAGGAAGCGGGCAGCGAGGCCCAGAACCTGCTGAAGGTGGCCGGGGGGCGGCTGGACGGCGCCATCATCACCCGCGAAGGGGGCCTGTGGCTGCGGGAGCGGCTGGGGCTGACCAGCCTGGTGACCATGGCCCAGCAACCGTTGGCGGTGATGCCGGTACACCTGGCCTTTCGCAGGCAGGACGCCCAGCATCACCTGCTGCGCGATTTCGATGCGGCAATCCGGGACATGAAGGCCGACGGCACCTACGCCCGCATCGTGGAGCGCGCCCTGAACGGACAATAGGCGGACGACGGCCGAACGGCTTGCCGCATCCCTGCCACGGGCAGACGCCGATGCGGCCACGGCGCCCCCGGGCCGCACGGACAAACACCGCCCCTGCGCATCGACATCTTCACACCGACGGCGCGGCACTGGCTTCGACAGCGGCAATGGCGGCGCGGTTTGCCGCCCCCCTACCTGCGCAGCGTGGCCACCAGCCGCAAGGGATGCAGCAGAAGGTCAAGCCCGTCGCAGATGTGACGCACGGCCACGTCGGCGGCGCACAGCGTCTGCACCGAGGCACCCTCGTCACCCATCACCGCCACGGAAAGCCCTGCTTCCAGCAGCATGAGCAGATCGTTGCGCCCGTTGCCCATGGCCACTGTGCGCAGCGAGCCCAGGTCGGCCACGTAGCGCCGCTTGGCCTCGTCCTGCATGCCGGGCGGCAGCACGTGCAGGCGCACCGGCAGCCCGGCCAGGGCTGATGCCACGGAGCCGAAGGTGTCCGCCGTGACCACGTGCACGGTCAGTTCACCGGCCAGCCGGGCGATACGTTCGGCCACTCCGTCCACCAGCGCGCCGGTCGCCGCGATGGTGCCGTTGTAGTCCAGGACCAGATGGTCCAGTTCAAGGGCCTCGCGGCCCGGAATCTCCAGTCTGAGCATGTCGTCTACCCCGGTTGCGCGTCCCTTTCCGGCGGGCACCATGGCACTCAAGCGTTCCCTCCCCGCTGTTGCCGCCCGCGCGGTGCGCGCTCCGTCCCTGTAGCCGGTTGCGCCGGGGGTGGCAACGCGTGCGGACCCGCCCGCCCGAACGCCGCGCCTCC
>NZ_VSMK01000494.1 GCF_011682075.1 Nitratidesulfovibrio liaohensis | reverse complement strand
CCTGCCGCGCCACGCGCTGCCGCGGGTCGGCGCGCGGGGGGCACGGTCGCCGCTTTTCCTCCTGCCCCCCCCCTTTCACGCGGTGCGACCGGGCAGCGCGGCTTCACCATCATCGAGGTGGTGGCCGTGCTGGTGATCATTGCCGTGATCGTCGCCGTGGCCATCGAGCGCATCTTCGACCAGACCCCGGCGGAACTGGGCGGCATGGAAGCCAGCGTGCGCAGCCACCTGCGCTATGCCCGCGCCCGGTCCATGAACAGCGACGAAATCTTCGGGGTGCAGCTCATTTCCACCACCACCTATGCCATCTTCCGCAACGGCAATGCCGCCACCCGCGTGGTCCTGCCCGGCCAGCCCAGTACCGGCATCATCACCCTGGAAGACGGGGCCACCTTCACCACCGGGGCCTCCATCATCAGTTTCGACCAGTGGGGCAGGCCCTGTTCCGATGCGGCGGGCACCACCCTACGAACGACCAACACCACCGTCACCCTCAGCTACCTGGGCCAGACGGCAAGCATCGTGGTGGTGCGCAACACGGGGTACCTGCAATGAACCGGCCCACCCACCGCACCGATGCAACGCCCCCCATGCGCACCGACCGGCGCGCGGGGTTCACGCTCATCGAGATCATCGTCACGGTCGTGCTGGTCGCCCTGGTGGGCCTGATGATGATTTCCGTCTCCGGCACAGCCCTGCGCGGCAGCGCGGAAAGCCTGGCCCGCACCACGGCGCAGGCCCAGCTGACCGACATCATTGAATCCATGACCGCCGACTACCGGAAACTGTACGCCACGGCCAACGATCCCATCTCCTCCATCATGGGCCGCATCGGCACGGCGGGCAGCATCCAGACCAACAATCGCTACACCACCGGATCATACACCGTGCAGGTAAACCGGCGCATCCGCTTCACGGGCAGCGCGCCCAACTTCACGGAACAGGCCGACAGCAGCGGCGACATGCTGCGCGTAACCATAGAGGTGGACGGCTCCACCGCCACCACCCTGTTTTCGCGTTAGGGGGATATGCCATGAACGCCAAGGGCTTCACCCTTATCGAAACCATCGTGGTGCTGGTACTGACGGGCCTGCTGGCCGCCGTGGCGGGGGTGGGCATTTCCACAGGCGCGCGCAGCTTCGTGGCGGCGCGCGAGGCCAGCGAACTGGCGCAAGAAGCGCAACTGGCCATGGACCGCCTGACCCGCGAAATAATGGAGCTGGTGGACATACCGGCCAACAGTTCCTCCACCCTGCTGGTGGTGCGCAACGTGGGCGCGCAAGGTACGGCGCAGTTCAACCGGTCCATCCAGTACGTGGCCAACGCGCAGGCCATACGCATTGCCGACGGCACCGGCGGCGCGGCCAACGGCGATACGCTCATCGACAACGTGACCGCCTTCAGCCTGACCTACTGGCAGGAGGACACCTCCACCACCACATGGGCCTCTACCACCGATGCGCGGCAACTGTCCGCCATCGACATCGATTTCACGCTTACCGCGCCGGGCGGCACCACACGCCGGTTCGTCAATCGCATCGTGCCCCGCAACAACGAAAACCGGGGCGGGGCCAGCCCCAACTCCGCACCGCCATCGCTGGCCCGGTACGACGTGTGCTTCGTGGCCACGGCGGCGGCGGGCGACGGCGACCACCCCGTTGTGGTGCAACTGCGCGAGTTCCGCGACAGGCTGCTGCTGCCGTGGTCGGGCGGGCGGGCACTGGTGCGGGCCTATTACGCCGTGGGGCCGGACATGGCCCGCGTGGTG
>NZ_VSMK01000493.1 GCF_011682075.1 Nitratidesulfovibrio liaohensis | reverse complement strand
GGCCGCGTACGAGGCCGCCGAGGCGGGCGACCACTGGCACCCGGTGCTGGACGGCCTGCTGGAGCGCATCGCCAAGGCGCGGCCCACCGCCGTCAACCTGCGCTGGGCCGTGGACCGCATGCGCAAGGTATGGAAGACCGCAGGGCACGCGCCCTTCGCCACGCTGATCTCACTGTGGGAATCGGAGGCACGGCGCATCCATCGCGACGACATCGAGATCAACCGCGCCATGGGCCGCCACGGCGCCGCGCTGATCGACGAGGGCGACACGGTGATGACCCACTGCAACGCGGGCGCGCTGGCCACCGCCGGGTACGGCACGGCGCTGGGGGTCATCCGGGGCGCGGTGGACGCCGGCAAGAAGATTTCGGTCATCGCCAACGAAACGCGGCCCTTCCTGCAGGGCGCGCGGCTGACCGCCTATGAACTGCACGAGGACCACATCCCCGTCACCGTGGCCTGCGACAACGCCTGCGGCCACCTGATGCGCAAGGGCATGGTGCAGAAGGTGGTGGTGGGGGCCGACCGCATTGCCGCCAACGGCGACGCCGCCAACAAGATCGGCACCTATTCCGTGGCCCTGCTGGCCCGCGAGCACGGCGTGCCGTTCTACGTGGCCGCGCCGCTGTCCACCATCGACAGGAACACCCCCGACGGCGACCACATTCCCATCGAGGACCGCACCCCGCGCGAGGTGACCCACGTGGGCGACACCCAGATCACCCCCGACGGGGTGCCGGTGTACAACTTTGCCTTCGACGTGACCCCCGCCGCGCTCATCGCGGGCATCGTCACCGAGGTGGGCGTGCTGCGCCCCCCGTACGCCGAGAGCATTGCCGAGGCGTTTCGCAAGGCCGGGCTGGAGTAGCGCGAGACGCGCCGGGCGGTATCCCGGCCTGTCGCCGCGCGTGCTGCCTGCCGGTCGTCCTGGACGGTCTCCTGACTGTCCTCTGCCACCTCTCCCCCTCCCGCTTTTTCCGCATCCCCGTGCCAGCGCAGCGTGGCGAAGGCGCGGGGATGCGCGGTTTTTCCACGCACGAATGCCCCACCCGCGCATCTGCGGCGCTCAGGTGATGCGTTGCTCCGGGCAGGCGGCTGTGCCATGCTGCCACGTACGTTCCGCATCTGCCGCCACCGCCACCGCCCATCGCCGCACCGGAACGTCAGGAGCCACCGCCATGATGATGAAGCTTTCCGACGTTGACCTGCTGGAAGCGCTGGAGCGCCCCGAAAGCGCGCCCCTGCGCGAGATGTTTTCCGTGCGCCGGGTGGCGCGCGGACAAGGCATCTTCTGGCCCGACGAGCAGGAAGACCTGGTGCTGGTGGTGAAGTCGGGGCGGTTCCGGGTGTACCTTTCATACGGGGGCAAGGAATTCACCCTGGCCTTTCTGGAACGGGGCGACATCTACAGCAGCCATACCGGGGCGCACGTACAGGCCCTGGCCGACGGCGAGGTGCTGCTGGCCGACACCCGTGCCTTCCGCCGCCGCATGACCGACCTGCCGGAGGTTTCGGCCATCATGGTGCGGGTGCTGGGGCAGATGCTGCGCTCCACCTTCTTTCTCATCGAGGGGTTGGTGTTCCGCGACAGCAACACCCGTCTGGCTTCGTTGCTGCTGGAGCAGGCCGAAAGGGCTCCCGCCCCCGACCCCACCGATCCAGCCGATTTCGCCGCAGTGGACACGGCGGACGATGCTCCCGCCGCCGCGGGCGCGGCATCGGCACCCGGCGACGCGCCCCCGCACGTCCTTGCCGCCCCCTCGGCCCACACC
>NZ_VSMK01000492.1 GCF_011682075.1 Nitratidesulfovibrio liaohensis | reverse complement strand
CGGATGTTGCCGGGGGGGTGCTCTCCCCCCCGTCGCGCAGCACCCGCCAGCCCAGCGCCAGCGCGGCAAGGCCGGTCACCGCCACCACTCCGTACACCACCCGGAAGGCCACGGGCGATCCGCCCGCCTCGGCCCCCAGCAGCGACAGGACAAGCCCGCCCACGGGCGCGCCCGCCAGCGTGCCGATGATGCCCACGGACGAGAACCAGCCCAGCATCTCGCCCTTGCGCGCACCGGCCATGTCGGCCACCACGGCCATGACCACCGGGCCGTACACCGCCGTGGCGAACCCGTGCACGAAGCGCACGGCCACCAGTTGGGCATAGTCGTTCACCACAAGGTAGGCGAAGGGGGCCAGCGCGAAAAAGCACAGCCCCGCCAGCATGGTGCGCCGCCGCCCGATGACGTCGGACAGCGCCCCGGCGGGCAGCTTGAAGAAGATGCCCGTCACCGTGGAGATGCCCACGGCAAGGCCCACCGCCTCTGGCCCCGCCCCCAGGAACACCGCGAACAGCGGCAGCACCGGGTTGCGTGCCAGCGCGTACGAGAAGCGGGCCAGAAATCCCACCGAGCACAAGGCCCGGAACATGGCCGATGCGTGCATGATCGTATCCCTTGGTCGGGGCGCGCGCCCCGCTTCTATTTCTTGCTGGGGCGGTCGTGGAAGATGGACTTGCCGTAGACGCCCACGGGCACGCCCATGACCACGTCGGCCTCGATGATGCCCAGCGCCCGGGCCGCCGCGCCCACGCGCTGCTGCACGCGGTTGTCGATGCTGAGCAGGCTGGCCGCCTTGGCGGCCGAGGACAGCGCGCAGCCGATGTCGATGATGCGCATGACGCAGTGCGGGCCGCCGTAGCCCATTTCCTTGGCGAAGGCAGGCTGCTGCCCGCGCGCCGCCAGAAAGGTCTTGCACGATTCGTGACCGCAGGCCCCGCAGTCGTACCCGGCGGCGGGGGATGAACGCAGCCCCACCAGCACCACGGCGTGGCACTGGGCGATGTTGTCCGCGTCGCGCAGCCAGTAGGCCTCGTTGGTGCTGCGCGGGGCAAAGTCGCGCATGGCATCGGCCATGCGGGTCAGATCCGCCTCGTCGGAAACCACGGCGATTTCCAGAAGATCCTTGCCGCCCGCCTTGGGAGCGGTGCGCATGGCGGCGGCCATCAGTCCGGCAGCCAGAACGGAAACGTCTTTCATCGCTGACTCCATTTTATTTGATTTCAAGATGTTGACTGAGCTCTCACTACCCGCGCAAGCAAAAAACAACTGCTCCATTTGGTAGCGCAATTGACATATATTGAGCGCGTCACAATATGTCAATTGCCATCAATAAAAAAGTTGACTATATGGCAGTTGACACATCAAGGAGCCTGCCATGTCCCCAGACCAGACCCGCAACCTGCCGTGGCTGCTGTGCATCCACAACATTCCCCCCAAGCCGCCCTACCTGCGGGCCAAGGCCGCCCGACGCCTTGCGGCGCTGGGGGCCGTGGCCCTGAAGAACGCCGTGTACGTGCTGCCCGACGGCGAGCGTCAACGCGACGGCCTGCTCTGGCTGGCCCGCGAGATAGAGGAAGGCGGAGGCCGGGCCTTCGTGTGCGGGGCCTGCTTCGACGTGGAGGCGGGCGGCCTGACCGACGCCCAGGTCAAGGCGCTGTTCGTGGACGCGCGCGACGCCCAGTACCGGGAACTGGCCGCCGAAGCACAGCCGGAATTCGAAACCCTGGGCGACCCGCGCGAAGCCGACGCCGCACGACGCGAGGCCGTGGCCGCATGGGCCGC
>NZ_VSMK01000491.1 GCF_011682075.1 Nitratidesulfovibrio liaohensis | reverse complement strand
GTGGGCCGGGCAGAAAGGCCGAGGCCTCCGAACGCCCCACCGGGGCGCGTGCGTCTGCGGACAGGTCACCGGAGAAGCCCGGCGGCAAGCCCGATGCCAAGGGCGGCCGGGGCAAGGGCAGGGCGGCAGGCATGTCTGCCGGTCCGTCTTCGGGCAATGTTGGCCCTGCCGCCGTTGCTGCCCGCAAGGCGCGCGGCCCCCTGGGAGCGCACCTGCCCCCAGGGGTTCCCGGCATGCCCGGGTTGCACGGCATGGGTGCCATGGCCCCTCATGGCATGGTTCCGGACGGTGCCGCCCTGTCGGCAGGCGCGTCGGGCATGGCCGGGTTGGGTGGACTGAACGGACTGGCCATGGCCGGTGCCGCGCCCGGCGCGGGCGGGCTGATCCGTTACCTGATCCTGCGTCCCTTCCTGCCGCGCATCGTGCGCATGGTTTCCGCCTTCTTCCGCGCGCTGCCCTTCCTGCTCAAGGGGGGGCGTTCGCTGGCATCGGGCCGTCTCAACGTGGACGTGCTGGACGCGGCGGCGCTGGGCATCTCGCTGGTGCGGGGCGACTTCCGCTCCGTCGGGCTGATCACCGCGCTGTTCGCCGTGGGCGAGTTCCTGGAGGAATGGACCCGCAAGAAGTCGCGCGAAAGCCTGGCCGAAAGCCTGGCCGTGGACGTGGACACCGTGTGGGTGAAGCGCGGCGAGGCAGAGGTGCAGGTGCCCCTTTCCGCCCTGGTCGACGACGACCTCGTGGTGGTCCGCGCCGGTTCGTCCATCCCCGTGGACGGCGTGGTGGCCGAGGGCGAGGCCATGGTCAACCAGACCTCCATGACCGGCGAACCGCTGGCCGTGGCCCGGCGCGCCGGAGCCTCGGTGTACGCGGGCACCGTGGTGGAGGAAGGGCGGCTGGACATCCGGCCCACCGGCGTGGGGTCCGCAACGCGCATCAACCAGATCGTGGGTTTCATCGAACGGTCGGAAGCCCTGAAGGCCAACGTGCAGGGCAAGGCGGAGCGCCTGGCCGATGCCATCGTGCCTTACAGCTTCCTGCTGGCGGGCGCGGTGTGGGCCGTCACCCGCGACGTGGCACGTGCCGCGTCGGTGCTGCTGGTGGATTACTCGTGCGCCATCCGTCTGGCCACGCCGCTAGCCATCCTGACCGGCATGCGCGAAGGCGCCCGCCATGGCGTACTCATCAAGGGCGGCCGGTTCATCGAAGGTCTGGCGGGCGCGGACACCGTGGTCTTCGACAAGACGGGCACCCTCACCGAGGCGCGCCCCCGCGTGGCCGAGGTCATTTCGCTGAACGGGCATGGCCGCGACGACGTATTGCGCCTGGCCGCCTGCCTGGAAGAGCATTTTCCCCATCCCGTGGCCCGCGCCGTGGTGCGCAAGGCCGAACAGGAAGCGTTGGACCATCAGGAGGAACACGCCGAGGTCGAATACGTGGTGGCCCACGGCATCGCCTCGCGCCTGCGCGGCAAGCGCGTGCTGGTGGGCAGCCGCCACTTCGTCCACGAGGACGAGGGCGTGCCCCTGGAAGAATTCCTGCCCGTGATCAACGAATGGGCGGCCAAGGGCTACTCCATCCTGCACCTGGCCATCGGGGGCAAGCTGGCGGGCATCCTGTGCATAGAGGACCCGCTGCGGCCCGAGGCCGCCGGGGTGGTGCGCGGACTGCGCGAGCAGGGCGTGAAGCGCATCGTCATGCTGACCGGCGACGGGCCGGTGACGGCGGCGGCGGTGGCCAACGCCGTGGGCGTGGACGAATGGCGCGCCCAGGTGCTGCCCGCCGAC
>NZ_VSMK01000490.1 GCF_011682075.1 Nitratidesulfovibrio liaohensis | reverse complement strand
GGGGGGCTGGGGTGTCGGCGACCGTGGACGCGGGGGGAGGCGGGGCGAAAGCGGTGCCCTGCCCTGGCGTGCCCGTGAGATCGGGGGGGCCTGTGAGATCGGGGCGATCAAGGGAATCGGGCGCGCCGGGTGTGCCGGGTGTGCCGGACAGGCGGAAGTCTTCGGGGGCGTGGGGCATGGGCTGGGGGTGCGCCCGGCAGGGCCGGGGGCGGGTTGCGAACGGAAGCGGAATGCGCGGAGGGCACGAGGGGCCTTGCCCCGACGTAGGGCAGGAGGGCGGGGTTGTCAACGTGGGCGGGGTACCCCGGACGGCCCGGACGGCCCGGACGGCGCGGACGGCGCGGCATGCCCTGCCAGCCCTGATCTCCGAAGCCCTTCACCATCGCAATATCGTCCTATGCGCGCGTGGTGTGCATGGGGCATGCAGCAGGCAGGATGCCGACATGCCCGCAGGCGGTGGCCAGATGCGCGCCAGACATGCGCCGGACATCCGCTGGACGCGGGCCGACACACGCCAGGGAGTGCGCGTGCCGGGCATCGGGCATCCAGTCCGTATCGGCCTGTACCGGGAGTTTCGTCATGAGCCTGCTTTCCTTGTTGTTGTATTGCGTGGTGGTCACCTTTACGCCGGGGCCGACCAACATCGTCATCCTGTCCATTGCCCAGGGCGAGGGCACGCGCCGGGCGCTGGTGTTTTCCGCCGGGGCGGCGGCGGCCTTTGCCCTGATGCTGGCGGCATCCGCCGCGCTGAACAGCCTGCTGGCCGAACTGCTGCCGCCTGCCCAGCCGGTGCTGCAACTGGTGGGCGGGGCGTACATGCTGTACCTTGCTTGGAAGGTGTACGGCATGGACGTGGGGCAAGACGTGGATCAGGACATGGGGGATGCCCCGGCAGGCGCCACTGGCGACGGCGCAGCCCCCGACGCCCTCGCTGTTCACGGTGCCGCCACGCGTTCCGACCAGGCTCTGTTCGTCACCGGGTTCCTGATGCAGTTCGTGAACCCCAAGGTGGTCATGTTCACCCTGACGGTGATGCCCAGTTTCGTGGCGCTGGCCCAGGGGTCGCGCGGGGGCGTGGCCGCCGGGGTGGCGGCGGTGTCGGTGATAGGCTGGGCCGCCTTTGCCGCGTGGGTGGGGTTTGGCGCGCTGCTGCGCCGGTTCCTGTCGGCGTACCGGCGGGTGGTCAACGTGTTGATGGCCCTGTTTCTGGTGTACTGCGCGGTGGCCATGTCGGGCGTGCAGCAGGTGCTGGCCCATTGAAGGCGCGCGATTTCGATGGGTGGCGTGGTGAGCGGATGGGACGCGTGAGCACGGACGACAGGATTCGCCCCGGCGACGGTGACGGCGACAGCGGCGCTGCGAACCGCCCCGCCCTTTCCGGCGAGCGGTTCGTGTACCGCCGCGCGGCGGGAGTGACGGTGCTGTCCGCCACCATGACCCGCTTTGCCTACAAGCGGCACGCCCATGAGGAATACGCCCTGGGCGTGACGCAGCGGGGCATTCAGCAGTACCGGCTGAACGGCGCGCAACTGGCCTCGCACCGCAGCGGGGTGATGCTGTTTTCGCCGGAGCAGGCCCACGACGGCAACGCGGGCGACAGCGGCGGCATTGATTACGTGATGGTCTACGTGCCGCCCGCCCTGTTTGCCGAGGCCACCGGAAGGCCGGATGTGGTGCGCTTCGACACGCCCATCGTGTACGACGCCCGGCTGGCGGCGGTGGTGTTGCGGCTGGCGCACGGCGCGCTGCTGGGCCGCGACGAGGCCCTGACCTCCGAGCGCCTGCTGCTGGC
>NZ_VSMK01000489.1 GCF_011682075.1 Nitratidesulfovibrio liaohensis | reverse complement strand
CGGCCTGCCCCAGCGAGATGCAGCCATCGCCGGGGGGCAGTTCCGCGTGGGTCAGCACGGTCAGTCCGCGCGCGGCAAGGGCCTGCGGCAGGTGCACGGACAGGGTGAGGTTCTGCATGGCCCCGCCGGACAGGGCCACCACGGGCACGCCCATCACCCCGGCCACGGCGGCGGCCATGTCGGCAAGGCCCGTCACCAGCCCGGCATGGAAGCGGCGCGATACCTCGCCGGGCGGGGTGCCGCGCGCCCAGTCGTCGTACACGGCGCGGAACAGTACGTGCGTGTCCAGCACCAGTGTTTCGCTGCCGTCACGTGCGCCGCGCAGGGGGCAGGGGTAGGCATGGGTGAAGAAGGCGTCGTGGCTGCCGCCATGCGGGGTGATGGCATCCTGCGCATGCTCCAGCCGGATGGCCGCCTGCCCCTCGTAGGTGACGGTGGTGCACAGCCCCAGCAGGGCGGATACGGCGTCGAACAGCCGTCCGCAGCTGGAGGTGAGCGGGGTGTTCACCCCGCGTTCCAGCAGGCGCGGCAGCAGGGCGGCGGCCTGGGCGTGGCGGTGCAGCCACGGCCACGGACGCGCGCCGTCCGTAACAGGTTCGTGCAGGCTCAGGTGCCACAGCAACCCCTGCGCGATGCGCCACGGCTCGCGGATGGCGGCCTCGCCCCCCGGCAGGGGGATGCGGGCCAGCCGCCCCAGCCGCTGGTGGTCCAGCGCCACGTTGTCCACGTACAGCAGCTCGCCCCCCCACACCGTGCCGTCGTCGCCGTGGCCGGTGCCGTCAAGGGCCAGCCCCAGGGCCGGGCCGTCGTGCCGGTTTTCGGCCAGCACGGCGTGGATGTGCGCGAAGTGGTGTTGCAGGGTCAGCACGGGCAGGCCGCTCTGTTCGGCTTCCTCCGTGGTCATGTAGTCGGGGTGCAGGTCGCGCACCACGGCCTGCGGCGTCACTTGCAGGATGCGCGGCAGGTGCGCGGCGATTTCGCGGTGAAAGCCCAGGGTTTCCAGGTTGTGCATGTCGCCGATGTGCTGGCTGACAAAGGCCTTGTCGCCCCGGGTGACGCACAGGGTGTTCTTGAGTTCCGGCCCCATGGCCAGCACGCACGGGCCGTCGCCCGAAAGGAACACGGGGCGCGGAGTGAAGCCGCGCGCCCGGCGCAGGAACTGCGGCGCGCCGGTGACCGGGTTGACCCGCGTCACCGAATCGTCGGTGCGGATCAGGATGTCGCGGTCGTGCAGCAGGAACACGTCGGCGATGGAGGGCAGGCGGCGCAGCGCCTCGCGGTTGCCGAGGCAGATGGGCTCTCCCCCCGCGTTGCCGGAGGTCATCACCAGCGCGGGCACGCGGCCTTCCGGCAGCAGCGCGCCGTACAGGCGTAACAGCACGTGGTGCAGGGGGGTGTAGGGCAGCATCACCCCCACGAAGGGCGTGTCCGGCGAGATGAGGGGCGAGATGAGGGGCGAAATGAGGGGCGAAATGGGTGGCGGGATGCGGGGCGCATCGGAATCGAGGACCAACGGGGTGCCGTCATCGGGCCGGGCCACGTCGGGCATGCCGCCCGCCAGCCCGTCCAGCGCCCGGCACAGCACGATGGGCCGTTCGCGCCCGGCCAGCAGGGCCTCTTCTTCCGGAGAAACATGCACGATGCGCCGGGCGGCGGCGAGGTCCGGCACCATGATGGCCAGCGGCTTGTGGGGGCGGTGCTTGCGGCGGCGCAGTTCGCCCACGGCGGCATCGCTGGCCGCGTCGCAGGCCAGATGGAACCCGCCCAGCCCCTTCACGGCGGCGATGCGCCCGGCG
>NZ_VSMK01000488.1 GCF_011682075.1 Nitratidesulfovibrio liaohensis | reverse complement strand
CCGGCTTGCCGGTCTTGGCGATGCCTTCCACGATGCGGTTGGTCCACTGCGGTTCGATGCCGATGACCACCACGGCGGCCACGTTGGGGTTGCTGCCCACGCCGATCAGGGTGCGGAAGTGCAGCTCAAGGTCTTCACCGAACTGCAGGCGGCCATACGGGTGCGGCAGGGCCATGGTGCCCTTGACGTTGTTGGCCACCGCTTCCGAAGCGGCGTTGGAAAGGTCGTCCAGGGGCAGGATGACCACGTGGTTGCGCACGCCCACGCGGCCATTTTCGCGGCGGTAGCCGAGGAAGGTATTAGCAGTCATTGTACTACCACCTCTTGGTCTTGACGTTGTGAACATGCAGGTGCTCGCCCTGCTTGATGGGGGCGATGACCTTGCCGATGTCGGTACCGTACTTGATCACGGTATCGCCCACGGACAGGGCCTTCAGGGCCAGCTTGTGGCCGATGGGAATATCGTTGAGCACCTTGAAGGTGATGGTCCGGTCTTCGGCCATCACCCAGCCGGTCAGGTCCTGACCGGCCTTGACGCCTTCAACAACCACGACGCCGACGGAATCGCCGTCTTCGTGCACCAGAAATTGGATCGACATGGAGTTCCTCCTTGGGGAGCGTTGTTGAGGCATGTGTATGATGTCTTATGTAAGACTGTCAACGCGAAACTTGAGCTTTTTTGCCCAAGCCTTCTCGGCATTTCGGCAACACACTGCCACAACTTATCTTTTTTGATTATCCCGGGAATCCTGCCGTATGCTTTCACGCCTGTCGCGACCGGTCTGTTACGGCAACATGGCGATATTCCAGTCTCTGCCCCCCGTATTTGAGCGCTCAGTGAAATAAAGCACGAGGGCTGTCGTCATCTGACAGTATTGTTTGCTTATTCAATCAACACAGCCCTCTTGCAATGCTTGGACACGCAAAAGCACCCGGCGACGCATGTTCTGTGCGTTTTGTGTCATGCCCTTTCGGCGTGAGCAATCACACACCTCCCCCCCCCCCCCCCGACGGTCTTGCGTGCGCCCCTGCCCGGCCTGCCCTTCCCCCCGGCTGAGCTCGCCCGGCGGCCCGTGCGTCAGCCTGTCCGCCTGCCTGGACACCAGATTTGCCAAATCGCCAGACCAGACGAGCCATCGCACGACACGCCGTCCAAAAGCATGACGCGGGCCCCCTGGGGGACCCGCGTTTGCACAATCCGGGCGGCGCCGCACACGCGCCAAAAACGTGGAGGATGAAGGCGAATGAACCGAAGAGGCAGGAATCCCCGCGCCGTAACGACACGGTCCCGAATCCGTGCGTCAGGCGCCGCGAGGCATAAGAGGGCCACGAGGCCCGGGAGACACGGTGCGCTGTCGTACGCGCGGGAGAAAGGCTGCGGCACGCGCGCGATTCATGCCCGATCATCCCCGATCTGGCTCGATCAGGGCGGGCGGGCCGGGCATGCGCTCCTCCGCGTGAACCTGCAGTCATATGCCGAGGAACACCGGGCTCGCACACGTGCCGCAGAATATGCCCCCTTGCGGCGAAGTGCGCCGCAAGGGGGACCGAAGCGCCTGGGGACTAGGCGCTTTCGTACAGACGGGTAAGGACGAACTCGCGGTGGCCCAACACTTCGGCGGCGGTGTTACGGCCGTTGGCGGTGCGGATGGCCATTTCCACCAGCTTGTCTCCGGCGCCGTCCATGGTCAGTTCCTTGCGCAGGATGCCCGACACGTCCACGTCGATGTGTTCGCTCATGGTGCGCACGGTGCGCGGGTTGGCGCACAGCTTCACCACCGGAAGGATGGGGTTGCCGA
>NZ_VSMK01000487.1 GCF_011682075.1 Nitratidesulfovibrio liaohensis | reverse complement strand
TGCGCCTCGGTCCTTGCCGCGTGAGTGCGGGCCGCACGGTGTTGCCGCATGCGGCCCAAGGGGGGCATGCCGCCTCCCGGGCGGCTTGCCACGCCGGGTGGCGGTGCGCAATGCCCGCCGGAAAGCCCGGTTCATGACATTCTATATCCGGTCGGGAGAAAAGGCACAAGCGCGGAGGGGGGAACGACCGGGGAGATGACGTGGTGAGGGACGGCGGCACAGGGGGGGAGCCACGGAAATGCCGGACAGGCGGTACCGGGCGGATTGGCGGGACAGGCCGAATTGACTGAATTGGCAGGCAGGGCGAATGGCGGGCGGGGCCGAAGGCCGTGCCTGCCGTTATCCGAACACCCCGTGGTCGTGCAGGATGCGCACGCCGATGGCGATGAGCACGCCGCCGCCCACCAGGGCCGCACGGTGTCCCAGGCGGCTGGCGTTGGCCAGCACCCGGCCCAGGTGCAGCCCACCGGCGGTAAAGCCCGCGCACACCACGCCGATGACCACGGCGGGCGTCCAGATGGAAAGCCCGAGGATGGACAGCGAAAGGCCCACGGCCAGTGCGTCGATGCTGGTGGCCACGGACAGCACCAGCAGGGTCATGCCGCGCGTGGGATCGCACTTGCAGTCGGCGTCCTCATCGTCGCCCGCCAGGGCTTCGCGCATCATGCGCACGCCGATGAAGACCAGCAGACCAAAGGCCAGCCAGTGGTCCCAGGCCTCTATGTAGTCGCGCACGGTAAGGCCCAGCGCCCACCCGGCCACGGGCATCAGCGCCTGGAACAGGCCGAAATGGAACGACAGGCGAAAGGTCTGGCGCGGCGAGACGCAGCGCAACTGCACCCCGGTGGCGACGGAAACGGCAAAGGCGTCCATGGCAAGGGCCACGGCAAGGGCCAGCAGTTCGATGACGGTCATGCGGTGTCCGGCGGCAGGCCTAGAAAGAGGCGTTCATGGTTTCCAAGCAGTGCAGCAGGGCCGTCTTCTGCTCGGTTGTCAGGTCGGCGGTCAGGTCGTCGGTCAGGCGGCGATGCAGCCGGTCGTGTTCCTCGTACTGCGTCTGGCCGCGCTGGGTCAGGGCCACAAGGATGGACCGCCGGTCGTGCTCGTGCGGGCGGCGCACCACAAGCTGCTTGTCCTCCAGCCGGTCCACCAGCACGGTAAGGGTGCCGGTGGTCACCCCCATGCGGGCGGCCAGTTCCTTCATGGGCAGCGCGCCGTGAATGCCCAGGATTTCCAGCGTGTGCGTCTGGGGCAGGGTAAGCCCCTGTTCGCGCACCACGTCGTGCTCCCAGGAAGAGAGCTTTTCGTAGAATTCCACGATGGCGTGGGTGAGCTTGCCGGTGTCGGACATGGCGGGCCTGTATGCGAAGGGTGGACGCCGAAAGGCGCAAGGGGCGCGGTGCCGCACGGATGCGGCGCGCGCCCGGTTCTTATAGCCACCCACGGATGCGGGGGCAAGGGCGACAAGGCCGCCGTGAGCAAGGACGAGGGCCGGACGAGGGCCGGACGAGGGCCGGACGGGATAAGGGCGGGATAAGGGCGGGATAAGGGCGGGATAAGGGCGGGGGCAGGAGCGGGGCAAGGGCTACAGGGAGGGACGCTTGCCGGTGGCTTGCCGATGCTCGCGCCCTTTATCATCCCGGCAGAAAGGTCATGCCCACGCCCAGACCTGCCAGCAGCAGGGCCACGGCCCACCGGGCGGGGCGGAAGGGAAAGTCGGGCCGCCATGCCTCTGGGCGGTCCAGCCCGCGCGCGGCCACGGCCACGGTCTGGGTCCAGGTGCGCTGGCCCAGGATGCGCAGCACGGCGGCGGGCAGCAG
>NZ_VSMK01000497.1 GCF_011682075.1 Nitratidesulfovibrio liaohensis | reverse complement strand
GCGCCCGGCAGGCCCGTTGCGCCCGCTGGGGGCGATCTTGACCTGGCCGAGGCCCCGGTGTGCCAGCAGCATTGCGAGCATGCCGACGTCATCGCGCGGGTGCGCGCCCGCATGGCACCGGACGAGGACATGACCGAACTGGCCGCCACCTTCCGGTTGCTGGGCGACCGCACCAGGGTGCGCATTCTCGAGGCGCTGGCCGGGGACGAACTGTGCGTGTGCGACCTGGCCGCCGTGGTGGGGCACAGCCAGTCCGCCGTTTCGCACCAGTTGCGCCTGCTGCGCGCGGCCAAGCTGGTGCGTGTGCGCCGCGACGGCAAGAACGCCTTCTACTCCCTGGACGACGACCACGTGCGGCATCTGTTCCGCCAGGCGCTGGACCACGTGCAGGAAAGCCGCTGACCGGCGGCGCAAGGAGCGTTTCCATGTTCCGACAGTTCCGGGCGTCTCACACATCCTGCCCATCGTGCTCATCGTTTTCATCTGGGCTCCGGCCCACGGTCGCCCGCATGCGTGGGCTTGCCCTGCGGGTGGCCGCCTGCCTTGCGCTGTGCTGCGGCCTTGCCGCGCTGCCCGTGCCCACGCAGTACCGGGGGGCGACCGTCCAAACGGCCCGATCCTCGTTGTCCGTGCTTCCCGGTGAGGCCCGCGCGGAAATGACCGTGGGACAGACCATCTACGTGCCGGTGTATTCCTCGGTGGTGTACGGCAACCGGGGGCGCACCCTGAACATCACCACCATGCTCTCGGTGCGCAACACCGACCAGCGGGTGCCCATCACCCTCATGGAAGTGCGCTATGTGGACGAGCACGGCAAGACGGTGCGCAGTTACCTGGACGGGCCGCGCCAGTTGCCCCCGCTGGGTTCGGCCCAGTTCGTGGTTGAGGAATCGGACACTCTGGGCGGTTCCGGCCCCGCGTTCATCGTGGTGTGGCGCGCCGCCTCTCCGGTATCGCAACCTCTGGCCCAGGGGGTGATGATCGGCACCGTGTCGTCGCAGGGCATTTCGTTCATTACGGAGGGGAAAGTCATCGGCGGCGTGAAGTAGCGGGCGTCGCAAGGGGCTTTTTGTTTCTGGCTAACCGACCCGAAGGGCGCGGAGCGGGAAAAACGGTTTTGCATCCCGGTCACGTACCAAAGAGTACGCGTTGCTGTCGCCATCCGTAACATTCGCGCTGTGCGCTCATGTAACGGTTGCCGCGCTCCCTCCATGAAAAACCGTTTTCCCTTGCCAGAGAACAAAAATTCCTCTTGCGGCGTGCGAGCAGCTTTCGCGGTTTTGCACCAGCGGCGAAATATATTTAAGGTGCAACGCGCGGTCCTTCGGGGCCGCGTCTTTTTTTGTCCATTCACCTCTTGGTGCAGCCGGGCGGACCCATATCTTGTTACCCGCCGGGCCACATCCGGCGCGGATTTTCGTTGACAGGGGGAGGGTGTTCGGGTGAATTGGTTCAACCAGTGAATGGTTGTACCAATTCTGCACCCGTTCGCACATCCCACTGCCAGGAGGGCCGTTGCGTGAAAGCGCAGATGACCCCCGCCTTCAAGCCCGCACGCCGCATCCGCCTGCACGAGGAAATCGTGGGGCAGATTCGTGACCTCATCGAGAAGGGCGAGCTGAAATCCGGCGACAAGCTGCCCCCCGAACGCCGCCTGGCCGAGCTGTTCGGGGTGTCGCGCCATTGCGTGCGCGAGGCCATTCGCTCGCTGGAGCAGCAGCGCATCGTCACCAGCCGTCTCGGCGACGGCACCTACGTGCTGGACGACACGGAAGAAACGCTCATCGAGCCGCTGGCCGCCATCATCGAGCAACGCCGCGCCAAGCTGCGCGAGGTGCTGGAATTCCGCCGTCTGCTGGAACCGCAAATCGCCGCGCTGGCCGCGGCCCACGTCAGCGACGGCGACCTTGCGGCCCTGCGCCGCGCCCTGGATGCACAGATCGCCGAGATCGGCGGCGGCAATACCGGGTCCGATGCCGACGTGGAATTCCACATGATCATCGCCCGCGCCACCCGCAACACGGTGGTGCAGGAAGTGCTGACCCGCCTGCACGACATCCTTGCCGACAGCCGCGATTTCACCTTGCAGACCGAAGACCGCCGCCAGTGGGCCGTTGCGACCCACGCCAACATTCTCGCCGCCATGGAGGCGCGTGACCCCCAGGCTGCCTTTCGCGCCATGCATGAACATATTCTGCACGTCGAGGAAATAGCCCTCGAATGGTCGGGGGAATGACCCCCATGAGCAACCGCGCATGACCACGCAAGCGGCAAGACCACTCACCGCGCGCCCCGGCGCATCCGGCACAGCCGGAATGCCCGGAGCGCCCCACGCCAACGACGCCCAGGGCGATTCACGCCCGGTGCGGGCACGGCCCGCGCCGCCCATGTTCGCCTGGCAACGGAGGGACATGATGAAGGAAGTTCGCGACAAGGCACGCCAGTTGATGAAAGGCTACTGTCGGGTCTGCCCGGTGTGCAACGGCAAGGCCTGCTCGGGCGAGGTGCCCGGCATGGGCGGCCTGGGCACCGGCGCAACCTTTGCCGCCAACCTTGACGCGCTGGCCGCCGTGCGCCTGAACATGCGCCTGGTGCACGACGTGAAGGAGCCCGATACCACCACCACCATGTGCGGCATCGCCCTGGACATGCCCGTGCTGGCGGCGCCCATCGGCGGCGTGTCCTTCAACATGGGCGGCGGCGTGAGCGAGGAAGACTACGCGGCCGCCGTGGTGGGCGGCTGCGCCGAACGCGGCATCATCGGCTGCACCGGCGACGGCGTGCCCCCGTTCATCATCGACGCGGGTTTTGCCGCCATCACTGGCGCGGGCGGGCGGGGCATTCCCTTCATCAAGCCGTGGGACGGCGCGGAACTGGACGAAAAGCTGGACCGCGCGCTGGAACTGGGCTGCCCGGCCATCGGCATGGACATCGACGCGGCGGGCCTTGTGACCCTGCGCAAGATGGGCCGCCCCGTGGGCCCCAAGACCCCGGCGGAACTTTCGCGCATCGTGGCCAAGGTCAAGGCCAGGGGCATGGCGTTCATTCTCAAGGGCATCATGACCACCATCGACGCCAGCCTGGCGGTGGAGGTGGGCGCTGACGGCATCGTGGTGTCCAACCACGGTGGCCGAGTGCTCGACCATGCCCCCGGCACCGCCGAGGTGCTGCCAGAAATCGCCGACGCGGTGAAGGGGCGCATCGCCATCCTGGCCGACGGCGGCGTGCGTGACGGCGTGGACGTGTTCAAGATGCTGGCCCTCGGCGCCGACGCCGTGATGCTGGGCCGCCCCTTCTCCATCGCCGCCGTGGGCGGCCTGAAGGATGGGGTGACCATGCTGGTGGACAGCATCAAGGGCCAGCTGGTGCAGGCCATGGTGCTGACCGGCAGCGCCAATGTGGCGTCCATTGGCCGCCACGCCCTGCGCTTGTGATTGCAAATGGCCGTTTCGCGTGTTGGCCGTAGCGCCAGCAAACGAGAAACCGCATTTGCACCGTGACGGATATCCGGTCCGGCGGCTGCCCGCGCAGGCAGTCGCCGGACCCTCAAGCCGGTGTTCGGCAAGCCGGTGTTCGGCAACCCGGTGTCCGGCGGAACGCCGCGCGCCATGGCCGGAACCACGCGGGCCGCGCACTGCCCGCAACGCGGAGAGCCTTTCATGATTCTCACCCTCGCGCTCTACCTTGTCGTCGGCGCCATCGCGGGCATCCTGGCCGGACTGCTCGGCGTGGGCGGCGGGCTGGTCATCGTGCCCATGCTCAACTTCGCCTTCGCGTTGCAGGCCATTCCGGGCGACTACATGCAGCACCTGGCGCTGGGCACGTCCATGGCCAGCATCATGTTCACCTCGATCTCCAGCTTCCGGGCGCACCACAAGCGCGGGGCGGTGCTGTGGAACGTGGTGTGGCGCATCACCCCCGGCATCATCACCGGCACGCTCATCGGCACATGGGTAGTTGCCCAGCTTTCCACCAATTTCCTCAAGGGCTTCTTCGTCTGCTTCCTGTACTGGGTGGCGGCGCAGATGCTGTTGAACCTCAAGCCCAAGCCCTCGCGCGAACTGCCCGGCACCATGGGCATGTTCGGCATGGGCAACGTCATCGGCGGGGTGTCCAGCCTCGTGGGCATCGGCGGAGGCACGCTGTCGGTTCCGTTCATGGCCTGGTGCAACGTGGCCATGCATACGGCCATCGGCACCTCCGCCGCCATCGGCTTTCCCATCGCGGTGTCCGGCACCGTGGGCTACATAGTTAACGGGCTGGCTACCCAGGGCCTGCCCGCGAACACCTTCGGATTCGTTTACCTCCCCGCCCTGGTCGGCATCGTCTGCGCCAGCGTGCTCACGGCCCCCCTTGGCGCCCGGCTGGCGCACAGCCTGCCGGTGACCAAGCTCAAGCGCATCTTCGCCGTGCTGCTCATCGCCATGGCCACGAAAATGCTGATAGGTCTCTTGTAGACGGGTTTCTCTCCCACCGAAGGTATTCTCACGCACGGCCCCCGGCGCCCCTACGCCGGGGGCTGCTGCGTTTGTGGCCCTGGCACTGCCACGGCTCCGTTCGCTTTCGTGCGGCGTGACAGGCGAAACAGGCAAAACAGGCGTGCCAGACGGGCAGAGCGGGGGGTTGCATTCGCCGGGCCGGGCATATAGAGGGGCTGAATGTCCATGCATCTTTACAAAACTTTACATTCCACCCATGACCGAACGGTCCGCGTGTCCGGCATGGCTCCCGGCCAGGCAAGGGGGCGCGGCACGGCGAAGCAGTTGCCTGGCCTGCACGTGCTCCCCCCGCAGGTGTCCGCGCTTCCCCTGCAGGTGCCTGTGCAGCATGTCTGGAGCGCGTGCCTGCTGACCGCGTGCTTCCTGGCCGTGTGTCTGTTGCTGCCCGCCCCGGCAGTGCGTGCGGCGGGCAGTACGTTGGGGCAGGATGCCGACGCCGTGCAGCAGTTCATCCGCACCGGCGCGCAGCTTGCCGATGCCTATGGCGCAGGCCCCGTGTGCAGCCGTGTCGATCGGGACATGGACAGCGTGCGGGGCGTGCGCCTGGGGTCCGAGGCGGCCATGAAGCGGCTGCTGCTGGTGGAGAACGACCCCAAACAGGAAATGCTGCGCAGTGCGTTCCGCCGGGCCAACGAGTCCGCCTCGCGGCTTGAGCATACCCTGGACGGCACCGGGGCCGTCTGCCGGCAGGGGGGCGATGCGCGCATCGACTCCACGGGCTTTCGTCTGCGTCTGGAAAACGAGGCGCTGTTCATGGCCGAGAATGGCCGCACCCTGTGCCGCACCCTGCGCACCGAAGTGCCCGGACTGGTCTGGCCGGATTGCGACCGGCCCTGACATCCGGTCCTGACATCCCCCCGTCGATTCGCCCCGGCTTCCGCCCGTCACCCCGCCTTTCCGCCTGCCTGCCGTAGCATCGCTGTCTGTCGATGCAGTCTAGGGGGTATGTCTTTTGCCCGCTTTGGTGCACCGATGACCTTTTCGTGCTTTGGCGGCGGCAGTCGACATGATGTGCATATCGTTCAGCGTGCTGAATTTGTGGTCATTTTTTTCTGTTGTATGCGATGCCGCCAATGGCGGCGACTGCGTGCCCGCCACATTCCGCCCGCCGCCGCCCTTGCCCGCGTGACGCATCCGGGGTAGAGGCACGGCCAACGCGCCCCGGCTTCACGGCAACGGCGGTACGCGGTGATCCGGACTGAGTTGGGCGCGTCTGCCGCATGGCGGGGCGTGCCCCTGTTTTTTCATGCCGGTACGGGTGTCCGGGCACCGGGCCGGGCTGGGAGGTTTGCATGGCTACCCGCAAGGATCTGGCCTATTCCGTCCGCTGGAACCTGCTGCTGCTCACCGTGGGCTCGGCGTTGTTCGCCCTTGGGGCGCAGGGCATCGTGGCCCGGCACGGGTTTCTTACCGGCGGCATCTACGGCATCGCGCTGCTTGCGTGGTACCACACCCATCTGCTGTCTCCGGCGGTCTGGTACCTGCTGTGCAACATCCCGCTGTTCGCGCTGGGCTGGCTGCACGTGGGGCGGCGGTTCCTGCTCTACAGCCTGTACGGCATGCTGGCCACTTCGCTGTTCGCGGAAGTGTTCCAGAACGTGGACCTCGGCGTGCACGACCAGTTGTACGCCGCCGTGGCCTCCGGGGTCATCTGCGGGGCGGGGGGCGGCATCATGCTGCGTTCGCTGGGGTCCGGCGGCGGGCTGGACGTGGCGGCCATCATCCTGCACAAGCGCTTCGGCCTCGGCATCGGGCGGTTCGGCTTCGGCTTCAACGCGGTGCTGTTCACCGCCAGCCTTGTCTCCATGCCCGTGGATACGGTGATCGCCTCGCTGATCCAGGTGTTCATCGCGGCGGTGACGCTGGAATACGTGCTGGCCCTGTTCAACCAGCGCAAGGTGGTGTTCATCATCTCCGAGCACAGCAGGCGCATCGGGCACGATCTGGTTTCGGAACTGGGGCAGGGGGCCACCTTTCTGCAGGGGCGGGGCGGATATTCCGGTGACGACCGGGAAATCGTCATGACCGTGACCAACAACGTGCAGCTGAAGCGTATGGAAGAACTGGTGTTCACCGTGGACCCGGAGGCGTTGTTCATCGTGGAAAACACCTTCACCGTGCTCGGTGGTCAATTTGCACGCAGAAAGGTGTACTGACGCAGATGGTTGTGGCATAGTCACAGACACGCAAGCATTGTCTCGACATCGCCTTGGGGGAGGCTGCATGACCGACCTTGTTCCGCGAACCCCATCGGGGCGACGCTGCCCGGCGCGTTCCGCGCATCCCTTGCCCGCATGCCGCCAGCCCGCGTGCAGCATCTCCGCACCGCGTTTTGCCCTGCGGGCCGTCTGGCTGACCGTGGCGGCCTTGTGCGTGCTGCTGGCTGTCGCCGTGCCGCACGCGCGGGCACAGGATGCCACGGCAGCCGCAACTGCCTCCCCAGCCGCGGATTCGCTTGTTTCGGCCCCCCCCGCTGGTGACCCGCCCGCCGAACCGTCGCCCGCCGTCCGTCCAGAGAGTGGCGTGCCGGTGCTGCGCATTTCCGTGGACAACGGTCCCACGCACTTTCAGGTCAGAGCCCTGCGCCGCTTTGCGGAGGACGTCCGGCAGCGCCTGGCCGGACGGCTGCGGGTGGAGGTGTACGACAGCGCAAGCCTGTACCGCGACCGCGACGTGTTGCAGGCACTGAACCTTGGCCGAGTGGAAATGGCCCTGCCGGGTACCTGGGTGCTGCATTCCGTGGTGCCCGACTGCGGCGTGTTCATGCTGCCCGCCTTCTACGGTGCCCCGGCCCGTGCCAGCCTGGCCGTGGCAGACGGCCCGCCGGGGCGCATCATCGATTCCCGCATCGAACGCAACCTGCGCGTTGCCGTGCTGGGCCGCTGGCTGCAACTGGGCCACGCCAACCTGTATCTGGTGGACCACGCCGTGCGGCGGCACGAGGACCTCGCGGGGCTGCGCATCCGCGTGGCGGGCGGCCCGGCCAACGAACTGCGTCTGGCAGCCATGGGCGCACGGCCCCTGGTGGTGCCCTGGCCAGACCTGCCGCACTGGTTGCAGGGCGGCAACCTGGACGGGCTGATGACCACCCACGAGACGGCAGTGTCCGGCCAGCTGTGGCGCTACGGGGTGAGCCACGTGTTCGAGGACCACGCCTACTTCGCCATGTACGTGCCCCTGATCAACCGGGCCTTCTGGGAACGCCTGCCCGAGGACATGCGCAGCGTGCTGCGCTCTGCCTGGGAAGATCACGTGGACGAGGCGCGCGCCCATGCTGCCGAGGCCCAGACCGAAGCCCGCGAGGCGCTTCGCGCCCAGGGGCTGGTATTCGCCGTGCCCGACGATGCCGTGCTGCGCCGCTGGCGGGAACGGTTGCGCCTTGGCGAGCGCGATGTGGTGGATTTCGTGGGGGTGGACCCCACGCTGTACGAAATAGCCAAGACGGCGGCGTGGCAGGCGGAGCAGAGCCCGCCCAAGTAAGACGGCTGCGGTCCGTCATGCCGCTGGCTCCATTGTCCGCCTGATTTCCGGCAGGCAGCCCGGAGACCCCACCCTGCCTTCAGGCCTGTCTGCCGCACGCGGCCACGACACTGTCGTCCACCCACAGGGAGGGTACATGCATCCGTTCCGTTCGCCTTCCGTTCGCCCGGCCACCTCGCGTTACCAGTTCCGCCCGTTTTCTCCCGTCACCCTGTTCCGCATGGCGGCCCTGTCCTTGCTGGCTCTGCTGCCCCTGCTGTGCCTGGGGCGGCCAGCCCTGGCCGGAGAGGCGACCCTGCCCAAGCCCGCGTCGCAACCATGGGCCGAGGTGGAGGCCTCCGCGCGTGGCAGCACGGTGCGCTTTCACATGTACGGCGGCATGGCCACGGCCAATCGCTACGTGGACGGGTTCGTGGCACCGGAACTGGCGCGCCGGTACGGCATCACCCTGATGCGGGTGCCCATGGAGGCTCCGGTGTTCGTCAACCGGTTGCTGGCGGAAAAGTCCGCAGGCCGCGCCACGGGCAGCATGGACCTGTTGTGGATCAACGGCGAAAACTTTCGCAACGCCCGGCTGGGCGGCGTGCTGTGGGGGCCGTATGCCCCGGCCTTGCCCAACATGGCCCTGACCGACCCGGTGCAGAGCGCCACCGACTTCGGCTATCCCGTTGACGGCTACGAATCGCCCTACGGGCGCGCCCAACTGGTGCTGGAGTACGACACGGCCCGCACCCCCGAACCGCCGCACACCATGGCCCAACTGGGCGAGTGGGTGAAGGCTCATCCGGGGCGGTTCACCTACCCCCAGCCGCCGGATTTCACCGGCTCCGCCTTCATCCGTCAGGCCTTCTACGCCCTTACCGGGGGGCATGCGCAGTACATGCGCCCGCTGGACAAGGATATGCTGGGCCGCAAGGCACCCGCCCTGTGGACGTGGCTGCGCGATCTGGCCCCGCACCTGTGGCAGGCCGGGCGGGCCTACCCGCGCGACGCCGCCGCGCTGGACGCGCTGTTCGCGCGGGGCGAGGTGGACTTTTCCGTTTCGTACCACCCGGCACACGCCCAGGCGCTGATCGATGACGGCACCTACCCGGCCACCGTGCGCACCGTGGCCCTGGACGACGGGTCCATCTTCAACACGCATTTCGTGGCCATTCCCTTCAACGCGCCCAACAAGGCGGGGGCCATGGTGGTCGCCAACTTCCTGCTGTCGCCCGAGGCACAGCTGGCCAAGATGGACCCGGCCTGGTGGGGCGATTTTCCGGCCATCGAGGTGGGGCGGCTGTCCGAAGAATGGCGCGCGCGTTTCGCCGCCGTGAAGATGGGCGAGGCCACCCTGGCGCCAGACGTGCTGGCCAGACGCGCCGTGCCCGAGATTCCCGCCGACTGGCTGGAGGCACTGGAACGCGGCTGGGATGCCGAGGTGCTGCGCAAGTAGCACTGCGGTGCCGGTTCCGGATTCGGGACCGGAGGATGCAGTACTGGTGTTTTGCGGGGGCCGCTTCCGAACGGGGGCGGCCCTGTTGCGTGGGCAATGGGGATGCGTGGTGTGCGCAGGATGGAATGGGCGTAAGGCCGCGAAAGGGCGGGGTGGATGCGATGACACCGTATCGCGCCGTGCCGCCGGGGCAGGGTGCAGGGCACGCATGGATGCACAGGGGGACTGGGCGGGAACTGGCGGATACCGGCACGAACGAGGGTGAGCGGACGAAGGCAGGGTGAAGCCGGGGCACTCGCGCAAGCGGTAGAGGCAGGAGAGGCAGCGGGGCGGGGCTAGTCGTGCCCGCCGTACTCTCGCGCATGCCAGGCGCGAAGCCCGCGCGGCTTGTCACGCAGGTAGCCGGTCACCAGATAGTCCAGCAGGTTGCGCGCCGCCTTGTCCGACAGCAGCAGCAGGGGGGTGTCTGCTCCCTGCGCCTCGAGCAGCAGCAGGCTGGCGTCCTGAGTGCAACAAAATCGCTGGCCGGGGCCGCGCGTGCGCAGGGCAAGACACAGGTCGCACAAATCCTGCTCGCTCAGGGGCGAGAGGGAAGCAAGCCAGGACATGGCATCGGTAGTGGCGTTAGTATAATCGAGCATGATGTATTTTCCAATATATTGCCCGGCATGGGCTGCGTCAAGCATGTGCGGGTGCGCACCGCTGGCCCCGCGGGGGAAAATATAAATGACCGGCGCGGGGCGCCCCTGCTAGACCAGTACCGGCGTCGGCGCCAGCCGCGCACGGCGCCAAGTTCGTAGAATGGGGTTCGCAACGTGAAGCATGACATCGACGGCCTACTGGGTAACGTGGGCAAGGAACTGACGGGCCTTTCCGTATCGCTGGACGGGCTGGAACGCACGCCGGACGGCGCGTACATCGTGCCTGCATCGGTGCTGCTGTCCATGGTTCATTCCGTGCAGCAGATACTTTCCCTGTGGAGGAAGGCCCACTCGACGTTCAGCATTGCCATGGCGTCGAGCGTCCTGTGCCGCGAAGAGGCGTTGAACACGTTGTTCGACGCCGCTGAGGACGGCACGGAGCATTGATTCCTGTCGTCCTTCCCATCAGCAACCACGCTTCGCAGTACGAAGCCCGCAACCGGCGCGCCTGAACTGGCCGGGCGTGCCATTGAAGCCGCAAAGGGCGGGAGCATGTGCTCCCGCCCTTTGCGGCGTGGCGCAACCGCCGCCAGGCGGTGCGACATGCAGCTGCGCCGGAGCCAGCGGCATTGATTGCCGTTGGCCAGCCCCGGTGTCGGCGTGCCTTTGCCCCGCATCGGGGTCATCCTGTGCAAGGTTCGGGAGCTTGTGCTCCCGTCCTTTGCGGCGTTACCGCAGCGGCCTGCCGGTGAGGGAAAAAGAGAAGGGCGGGAGCTTGCGCTCCCGCCCTTTCGTGAACAATGGGCCGTATGGACTACACGCAGCCGGTGGGCTTGGGCAGGCCGGCCATCTTGCAGGCGCCCTTGCCGGGGCCGGAGGGGAACAGTTCGTAGATCTCCTTCAGCTTGAAGCCGGTGTTCTTGGAGAGGATACGAACCATCGGGGCGATGCCGTTCTTCTTGTAGTAGTCCTGCAGGAAGTCGATGATCTTCTGGTGATCGGGGGTGATGTCCGCGATACCTTCGGATTCCTTCACGAATTCAACCCACTCGGTGCTCCAGTCATCAAAGCGAAGAAGGAAGCCGTCTTCATCGACTTCGAAGCTCTTGCCCTTGTAAGTGACTTCAGCCATGCGTGTCCTCCTTGGACAGGTTCTTGGCAGTGAAAGGGATGCACGACAAACGCCTGACCTTCGCATCGTGCGGCGATGCGCCGGCCGATGATAAGCAGCGATCCGCTGCCTCTATCCGAATGATGGTCGCCCGAGGGCAGATTCTGCCAGCTGGATAAACCGCAGCTACCCGGCGTGTCAACGAGGACCTCTTGCGGGGCCATCGCTGGTGAACCTGTACGCTTCCCGAAGGGATGCACTCACAGGTGTCGGAGAACCGAATCGCGCGGATTTTTCCGGGTTCCAGCCATACGGACGAGGCACAAGATGCCACAATGTCATGAAAAATTCAAGGCAGACGTGGGTGTTTTTTCGGCAAGCATTACAGCCCCCTACGGGTGAGCGTGTAAACAGTTGCTCACCTGCCGCAACGCGCCCGGCAGAATGGGCGTGATACGGGCCGTATGGGGTGTGCTATGGCGGGCAGGGGAAACGCTGCATGCAAAGATGCATTACTGTTCCCTCAATGGCAGGGGTACTGTAGTGTGTTGCCGGAAGTGTGTCAACGCATGTGAAATAATGCACGAGAAGTGACCGGGCACAACATGCCGCTTACAGTGGAGTGTTGCGCAGCAGGCGAAAACGAGGCGTGGGAAGTCGTTTATGTTATTACACTGAAATAGCAGGGAATTGTCATGCGATGCGACTTGGTGGTCGTGTGGTTTGTGATTTGATTCACAAGGACCTGACCGCTCTGGTCCGAATGTCATGCGACACGGTCGTGGTGCCGGAAACGTCTACGTCGGGGGTGATGGTTTGGCGCCCGGAAAGGATAGCTGTTCAGGTCATCTGTCCTGGGCAACCCTATGCCGCAACCGTGGGGGGCATACCCCTGCCAACCTTGACAGCCCCCACCCCCGTTGTTACCCGTTTGTGCTACTGCAAGAACTGCATCCTCATGATGCCGGAGCCTTCATGCCCAGCCTCGGACAGCGCGAAACCCAGGTGCTCGCCACCATCATCGAAAGCTACATTGCCTCGGCCTCGCCCGTGGGCTCTCGCGCCGTGGCCGAGCATTCCGGCCTGCATCTTTCCCCGGCCAGCATGCGCGCCACCATGTCCGACCTGACCGACCTCGGCTACCTGGAACAGCCGCACACGTCCGCAGGAAGGGTGCCCACGGCGCGCGCCTTCCGGCTGTACGTGGACAGCCTGCTGCGCCCATTGCCGCTGGGCAGTGCCGAGCGCGATGCCATAGCCGACGAGCTTTCGCGGCAGGAACTGGAGATTTCCGGCATCCTGCGCCGCGCCGCCAACCTGTTGTCCGGCCATGCCCGGCAACTGGGCATGGTGGTGGCCCCCAGCGAGGACGAGGCCCGCTGGCGCAGCATCGAATTCGCCCCGGCCGCCGAAGGGCTGGTGCTGGCCGTGCTGATGCTGGAAGGCGGCCTGGTGCGCACCCGCACCGTGCGCGTGGACGAACGCTACGGGCAGGATGAACTGGTGCGCTTCGGCAACTACCTCAACGAGCATTTCCGGGGCCTGTCCCTGTCCGAGGCGCGCGACCGCATCGGCCACGAACTGGCCCGCGCGGGATCGCGGCTGGAGGAAATGTGCGTGCGCGCCCTGGCCCTGTCGCGCCGCGCCGTCGAACACATGGGCGACGACCGCGAACTCATCGTCAACGGCACGCTGAACATGCTGGACCACGCTGAATTCACCGACGTGGGCCGCATGCGCGACCTGCTGGCCGCCATCGAGGAACGCTCGCGCCTGCTGGAACTGCTGGACCGCACCCTGTCCGAACGCGACGTGCGCATCACCTTCTGTCAGGACGTGACCGACGGCGCACCCGACGGGCTGCGCGGGTGCAGCGTGATCAGCGCGGCCTACGGCGGCGACACGCCGCGCGGCGTGGTCAGCGTGGTGGGTCCGTTGCGCATGGACTACGCCAAGATCGTTCCGGTGGTGCAGTGCGTTTCGCGGGCGCTTACCCAACTGTTCCGCGAACGGTTTGCCGCCGCGCCTTCCCGGTTGCCGTAATCCGGCCATTTTCCGGTCATTGCACGATACATGCGACCCGCCCCGGCGGGATATTTCAACGACGACGTCACGCTTCAGGATTTCAAGGAGATTCAGGAACATGCCCCCCAGCAATGTGTTCAAGGACAATGTGGAGATCAGCCCCGAGGCAGAGGCCCTGCGTACAGAGGCCGATGCCCCCGCGCGGAATCAGGCCGCCGGTTCGGGTGCCGTCGTGGCGATTGACGATGACTGCCTGCGCGAGCAGTGCGCCGCCCGGCTGTGTCCGGAATGTCCCGAACGGGCCGAGGCCGACGAGCAGCGCCTGCGGGCCCTGGCGGAAATGGACAACTTCAAGAAGCGGTTGCAGCGCGAAAAGGACGAACAGGTGCGCTACGCCGCCGAAGTGGTGCTGGCGGACCTGCTGCCCACCCTGGACAACTTGGACCTGGCCCTGCAATACGGGCGCGGCAACGCGGCCTGCAAGGACATGCTGATCGGCGTGGAAATGACCCAGAAGCTGCTGCTGGACGCGCTGAAGCGCCACGGCCTGGAACCCGTGGGCGAGGCGGGCGAACCGTTCAGCCCGGAAATCCACGAGGCCATCGGCGCCGAAGTGCGCTCCGATCTGCCGGAAAACACCGTGTGCGCGCTGATGCAGCGCGGCTACCGGCTGAAGGATCGCCTGCTGCGGCCCGCCAAGGTCACGGTAAGCCGTCCGGAATAGGCGTCGAATAGCAAAGGTCACGCAATGCGGACATCAGGCGGCACGTCCCCCGGCGGGGCGTGCCGCCTGCGCGTTGCAGATGGAAGAGGGCCGGAACAGGCCGGAGGAACTGGTCGGGACTGGTCAGAACAAGCCGAAAACAGGCGCAAAGGGGGTGGAAGCGGTTCTGCAGCATGACCGTCGTCTTGCCTGCCGCCCTGTCCGTGGGGCTGCCCGGTGCCAGTCCGAACACCGACATCATTTGCGCTTCACCCTGCTTCGCAGTATGGGGGGCCGCATGAGTACACACCGTTCCCCCTGCCTTGATGCGGGTGGGCTGCTGCGCGTTGCCGGGGGCGGCGTGCTGATCAGCTTTTCCGCCGTGTTCGTGAAGCTGGTGCACGTGGGGCCCAGCCAGTCGGCCTTCTACCGCATGTTCTTCGGCGGCCTGGCCCTGCTGTGCGTGGCGCTGGCCCGGCGCGAGCGGCTGCGCGCGCGGCCCG
>NZ_VSMK01000485.1 GCF_011682075.1 Nitratidesulfovibrio liaohensis | reverse complement strand
GGCAGGGCTGTCCGTTGGCGCGCTGGCCGGGGGCGCGGCCTCCAGCGCCGTGCGCAGGGCCTCGGTGGCGGCGCGGTATGCCGGATAATGTTCGTCGCCGTAGCCGGGGTATTCCACCATCAGCAGCGAATCGGACAGGAACGAGGCGACGGCCTGCGGCGGAGGCATCGCCCCGGCCTGCACGGCCTGACGTAGCGCCTTGAACGACGCGCGCATCCGCTTTTTCAACGACTTGTACGAGGGGCGCCCCGCAGGACGGGGCGGGCGGGCCGTGGTGGGGGCGCTTGCCCCGGCGCCAGTGTTCGCCGTTCCGTCGACAGCAGCGGTGACAGCGTCGGGCGTCTTGACCTTGAGTACCACCTGCATCTGACCGTAGGCGTGCTTGGCGTTCAGCTTGAACTTGCGAAAGTCACCCAGCCCCTCGGCCAGCAACGGGTCAGCCTCGCCCTCCGGCGTGGTCTTGCCCGCCGCCCAGGCGGTGTCACCCCACTCCAGGGCGTCGGCAATGCGCCGCAGCACGGCGGGCAGTTCCTGCCGGGTGATGGAAAACGTGGTCTTTCTGCTGCCCATGGTGCGTACCCCGATGCCGTGCCGCTTGCACCCGTCCGTGATGGTAGCGGCGGCAGGCCGTTGTCATCCCTCGCCACGCGGCGGCATCCGCTGCCGCCAATCCCGCAGCGTCACTCGCATCTTCGCCCCGCTCATCCCGCTCGTCCGGACGGGAGCGAGATGCGTCCGTCCGTGTGACGGTTGCGGAACGTGGCGTTTCACTCATGTACACACGGCGGCGTCCGTCCTTGGTGGCTGGACGATGGCGGCAGCGTTACAATGATATTCCGAAGGTTACGTTTGCATGACGAAGCGTTCGTGTACCGTTTTCACGCGTGTGCGGCGTTTGCGCCGCCTTTGCCCCGTTTTGCCGCACCTTGCCGGACTTGTCGCCCGGGGCGCCGCAGCCTGTCGCAGGCGCGACACGGAGCGGAGAGAGCCGGACCACGTGGCAGATGCCCCGGAATGCGCAATGGTCATGCGGAGGTGTGCCGATGCGGGTGCCTGCATGTGTTGCAGTGCTCGCTTGCAGGGCACGGTGCTTGCTTCATGTTTCGGGATGCAGGGAAACGGCATGTTCTGCCGTATTACGATGTGATGTCGTGATATGGTGGTGGCATGCAATTTGGCATTCCACAGAATGCTTGCATGAACTGTCGCGGCACGGTATGCGGCGACAGCGGGACGCTTGTTCCGCGCAAGGGAATGGTCCGCGCCGGGTGAGGGGAAAAAGGCGCCCGCGCGGGGCGATGCACCGTTATGGAGGTGGCATGGCGATAGTTCGGGGAAGGATGCAGTGGATCAGGGGCGGCACGGCGTCGTACGCGGCGTCCTTCACGGCCCTCCTGCTGGTTCTGGCGCTGTCCCTGGTGCTGGTCGGCTGTGGCCGAAAGGCCGTGGTACCGACCCCCGTTGTCGAGGCAAGAAAGGAATACTGTCCGCAGCCGGTTTCCTCGGTGGAACGGCGGATGTGCCAGCGCGAGCGGCTGTGGAACGTGGGCTATGCCCTGCGCGAGGCCAACGCCCCGTTGTGCGGGGGCCGCACCGTGCTGGACGACGGCGTGGTGGTGGTCAGCACCGACACGTTGGACGACATGCTTTCGACGGTTCGCTGGGGTGATCTGGGCGCCTTCGTCGAAATGCGCCGCTGGCGCGAGGCCTACGTGCGCGAGTACGGGCTGGACGGACGCCACCGGGTCATCAGCGTGCTGCGCGGCAGCGGCGGCGAGGCGGCGGGCATCCGCCCCGGCGACGTGCTGGTGGCGGTGAACGGGCAACCCATGCCCACC
>NZ_VSMK01000484.1 GCF_011682075.1 Nitratidesulfovibrio liaohensis | reverse complement strand
GCGTCCCGGCGGAGAACGGTGTGCGCAGCAGGCGGGCCGAGGCGGGCAACCCGGCGGCGCGCACGCGGCGCGATTCCTGCCGGGCCGTGGCGGTATGCAGCAGGATCACTGGAATGCCGGGGGGTATGCCCGAGGGCGTACCGGGGGGAATGCCGTCAGGGGGTGCTGGGGGAGCACCGCCGTCCGTTCCATCGCCGGGCCGCGGCGGGGCCAGCAGGTCCAGGTCGGCCACCAGCGCATCCGGCTCCGGGAGCATCGTGGGTACAGCAGCTTCCGGGGCCTGCATCCGCGTAACCGCAACGGTGGGCATTTCCACCACCAGCCGCAGCCCGGCCTCGGCCAGGGGGGCGGTCATGTGCGCGGCGATGCGCGCATCGGCGGTACGGAGCAGGATCAGCATGGGGGGGCCGGAACGGAGAAGCGGGTGCGCATGAGCCGGGATACTGCACCCTTTGTCCCGTGTCGAGCGAACCAGACGTCAAGCGCGCTGGGGTGCATGTGTCCGGTGCCAAACACGTCATCAGGCGAACATGCCAACGACGGGAGGGCCCTGGTGGTGCACACCAGAGCCCTCCGAAAGGGTGGGCCGTCCGCGCAGGGAGCGGAGGGACACCTTGCAAGGCCGACTACGCGACCTTGTAGAACGCGGACGCCGCGGCGTTGCAGATGGGGCACTTGTCGTCGTGCGGACCTTCGTGGGTGTAGCCGCACACGGAACACACGTAGTAGTCCACGTCGGCCAGGGCGGAGGGGTTTTCCAGCGCCTTGCGGTAGAGGTTGGCGTGCACCTCTTCCACGGCGTTGGCCCAGCCGAAGTAGCGCGCGGGCACCTTTTCGCCTTCGGCTTCGGCCTCGGCGATCATCTGCGGGTACATCTTGGTGAATTCGTAGGTCTCGCCGTCGATGGCGGCCTTAAGGTTGTCGAGGGTGGAGCCGATCTTGCCCGCGTTGCGCAGGTGGCCGTGGGCGTGGATGGTTTCCGCCTCGGCGGCGGCGCGGAACAGTTTGGCGACCTGGGGCAGGCCTTCCTTGTCGGCCTGCTTGGCGAAGGCGAGGTACTTGCGGTTGGCCTGGGATTCGCCGGCAAAGGCCGCCATCATGTTCTCGTGGGTCTTGCTCATCGATATGCTCCTTGTTGGTTTCGGTGTAGGGGTTCCTTTTCAGGAACAATTCCTGTTTAGACGCCATCCATGGTCTTGTAAAGTACTTTTCAAAAAATTTGTGGAAAGAAATCGTTCAGACCATACGTCATCGGGGCGGATAGGGAAAGGGCAAGGCGTGAAAACAGGGAACGCACAAGAGCCGCAAGCGGGCGTGCGGCGTGGCAGGGCCAAGCGGGGGGGCGGTACGGAAAAGGAAGCAGGCGCGGAAAAGGGAGCAGGAATTGACGCTCCCCCAATGAGGCTTGGCGGGCTAGATGTCGTCGCTGCCGGGCGTGCCCAGTGAGCCGGATGTGTCCGCCGCATTGGACGTGCCGGGGGCGGCATTGTCGGCGGGCTGCGCGTTTTCTTCCGGCTGTTGCGGGGCGGGAGCGTCATCCGAAGCCCTGCGCGGTCCGTCCGGTACGAATTCCGGGCGCAGGCGGCCCCCCTTCAGTACCAGATGCGCCCGGAACGGCTTGCCCTGGCGTGAGGTGAAGTCCATGGCCTGCGCCGTACGCCCGGTGGCCAGCAGTTCGCGCGCCGTGGGTTCGTCCAGTTCGCGCCCGAAGGAGGTGCGCCAGAGGATGAACGGGCAGCGGCCGCCATTGGCGGGGGACGTTCCGCCGTCTGCTTCACTGTTTGGCGCGGCGTCTGGCCCGCCGTTCGGCGCGCCGGTCTTTTTCGCGCCGCGTTTGGCGCGCGCGGCGTCCTG
>NZ_VSMK01000483.1 GCF_011682075.1 Nitratidesulfovibrio liaohensis | reverse complement strand
GCAGGCCGCCCGGCAGGTGCTGCTGTACGTGGCCGTGCGCAACGAGACCGCAACCACCCGCCTGCTGGACGCCGCCTGGGCGGACGGCAAGCAGGTGCTGCTGCCGCGCTGCGTGACGCGCTCTGCCACGGCGGCAGCGGCCACGAACTCCGAATCACCCGCATCCGGCTCCACATCGGCCTCCGCACCCTCCGCAACTGGCTCCGCATCCCCCGCCTCCAACTGCGACAACGAAATGTGCCTGGCCCCCTGCGCCTGCGCGGCGGACCTCAAGCCGGGGCGCTACGGCATCGCGGAGCCGGACCCCACCCGCTGCCCGGCCATCGACATGAATGCCGCGCCCGGTTCCGCGTCCTCCTTCGCACCCGGCCTTGCCGTCATTCCCGGCGTGGCCTTCGACCGGCAGGGCAACCGCCTTGGCCACGGCGCGGGCTACTACGACCGATTCCTGGCCCACCCGGCCATGGCCCGCACCGCGCTGGTGGGGCTGGCCTACGCGTTCCAGATCGTACCGGCGCTGCCCGTGGCCCCATGGGACCGCCCCGTCCATGCACTGTGCACCGAGGAGGGACTGACATGGCTGTAATCACCCCGTCGCTGGCCTTTCCGCCGCTTTCCCGTACCGGCGCCCCCGTCGCCTTACCGGATGACGTCACCCCACGCTGCATCCGCTTCGCCTTTCCAGGTGTGCCGGGGGTACATTGCGCCTTCCAGACCCGGCGCGGCGGCATCTCCGACGGCCCGTGGGCCGGGGGCAACATTTCCTACGAGGTGGGCGACGACTCCGCCGCCGTGGCCGCCAACCGCGCCGCCCTGGCCGCCAGCCTGGACCTGTCCGAATGGGTAGAGGCCAAGCAGGTGCACGGCGATGCCCTAATCATCGACCCGGAACCGGTGCAACTGGCCGCCGCGCTGGCCGCAACCCCGGTGGCCCAGGCCGACGGCCTTGCCACCGCGCGCCCCGGCGTGGGGCTGGTCATCAAGACGGCGGACTGCCAGCCCATTTTGCTGGCGCATGAAAGCGGCAAATACGTGGCCGCGCTGCACGCCGGGTGGCGGGGCAACCGCATCGGCTTTCCGCAGTCGGGCGTGCGCGCCTTTTGCGAACGCTACGGCTTTCCCCCGCAAGAGGTGCTGGCCGTGCGCGGCCCCAGCCTTGGCCCGGCGGCGGCGGAATTCGTCAACTTCGCCACGGAATGGGGGCAGGACTTCGCCCGCTGGTTCCGCTCGGCCAGCCGCACCATGGACCTGTGGACGCTGACCCGCCACCAGCTTGCCGAGGCAGGCCTGCTGCCGGAGCGCATCTTCGGGCTGGACCTGTGCACCCACTCCCTGTCCGACGACTTCTTCTCCTACCGCCGCGCCGCCACCACCGGGCGGCAGGCGTCCATCATCTGGATGGAGGGGTAGGGGCTGTTTCTAAATTGTCCTTTCGCTCGTTGGCGGACCGACCCGAAGGGCGCGAAGCGTGCCCGTTAGGTAAGCTTGCGAACCTTACGGGCATCGTGCGCAATGCGGTCAAACTTCGCCATCCATTTCGGTCAAATACGATAAGAGCACGTTTTACGGTCGCTATCCGTAAGCCTCGCGCTACGCGCTCGCCTGACGGTTACCGCACTCCCTCATGGCAGGCTCGTTTTTCTTGCCAACGAATGAAAACCCTGTTTTAGAAACAGCCCCTAGCCCGGCCACCACCGCATGCGCATCCTGCTTGCCGACAACCACGACAGCTTCACGCGCAACCTCGAACACCTGCTGGTGGCCGCCACCGGCTGCGTGCCCGTGGTCATGCCGGTGGACCGGCTGGACGAGGCCACGACCGGCTGGCCCCATGCGCCCGGCGGCCCGGCCCCCGCAG
>NZ_VSMK01000482.1 GCF_011682075.1 Nitratidesulfovibrio liaohensis | reverse complement strand
CCGGCGCGGCAAAGCCCGGCGGCAGCACGCGCACGGCCAGCAGGTCGGCCAGCGCGCCGCGCCCGGTGGTCAGGAATTCCACCTCGTCCGGGTGCTCGGCCAGATGCAGGGAAAAGACACGGTGGTTGCGTTCGCACCAGCGGCGCGCGGCGGCCATGGCTACCGGATGGGTGGAGTACAGGGCATGCCCTGCCAGTGCGGCGTCCGGGTGGATGGGGAAGGGCGCGCCGGGGGCGGGTGATGCGCCAGCCGGGCCGGAGGGGGCCACATCGTCCGCAGCCAGGTCGGAGGCCAGTTCCGCCATGGCGCGGGGCCACAGGGCGGCGGTGTCCGCAGGGGCGGCAGACTCGCCGCCGGGCGTGATGAAGCGGTAGCCGAACACCTCCGCGAAGTGCGAACAGCCGATGGACGCGGTCCGCATGGCCCGGCGCACGGCGGCAGGGGCCACGGCGGTGATGTCGCCCACGTGAGCGGTGTGGCAGGCCGCAAGCTGGCGCGCGGCATCGGCCAGTGCGGCGGCGCGGACGTCCGGAGGCGTGTCTGCCCCGGCGAGCGGCAGCAGGCTTTTCACCCACGGCACGAAGCCGCCCCCCAGCACGGTGCGCCCGGCCAGGTGCGAAAGTTCGAGGTGCGCGTGGCAATTGACCACGCCGGGCGTCAGGGTGACCTCGCCAAGGTCGGACAGGGGAACCCCCGCCCGGCGGCGGAAGGCGCCCATGGGTTCCACGGCCTCGATGATGCCGCCGCGCAACCCGGAAAGCACGCGGGCCGCGCCATCCGCGCAGCCAGGGACATTCGCGCAGCCAGGGACATTCGCGCAATCAGGGGCATCCACGCCGGAAGGCGTGGAGCACGCGCCGTCCGCCAACGCCGCCTGCCCGGCGCCGTCCAAGAAAACGCCCCGGATCACAACGACATGGTCGTCGAGAACGCGGGGCGGCGAAAACAGGTCGCGCGGGTCTCGTGACGGACCCTCACCTGAGAGGGGTATGACGCGTCGCGCGCGGACGGCGATGAGCATTGTCTGTACGGGGGGTTGGGTGTACAAGCCGGGCACGGTAGTCACCGGCCCTTGGGGTATGCCGTTGGACGCATGCCCACAAGATAGTGTTCCACAATCGGGTGGGGATGTAAAGAAAACGGGCGCGCCCGCCGAACAGTTGATGACGGATGACCTGCCCGGTCTTCGCGCCCGGTAGTCACCCTGCCGGATGGTCCGCCCGGTTTCGCAGTCCCGCGCAATCCCGGGTGCACCCGCACCATAACTCCAGCCGCGTGTCCCCGCGCAGATTCCCATGACCACATCGCACCGCAGCCTCTGCCTCATCCACGCCAACTGCCAGGGCGACCCGCTGGCGCAACTGCTGGCCGCCTCGCCGCAGTTTGCCGCGCGCTACGAGATCCGTCGATACACCAACTACCTGCGCGAGCGCGTTGCCCCCGCCGAACTTTCCGGCTGCGGGCTGTTCCTGTACCAGCATCTGGGCGAAAAGTGGGACGACCACGCCTCTGACCGGCTGCTGGCCCTGGTCAACCCGGCGGCGCGGGTGCTGCGCCTGCCCAACATGCTGTTCACGGGGTACTGGCCGTTCTGGACCAACAAGAGCCCCATGGATTTCGGCGATGCGTTCCTGGACCGGCTGGTGTCCATGGGCCTTGGCATGGCGGAAATCCTGCACGTGTACCTGCACGGCGACATCGCGGCCAAGTACGACCTGGACGCCATGCTGCGCGCATCGCTGGATGTGGAGCGGGACAAGGAACGCGGGGCGGACGCGACGGCAGGCGCGCAGCGGGGCAGGGCCGGTGGCGACGGCGGGGGGCATGGCCTTGACCGGGGTAACGACGCTGCCGGGCG
>NZ_VSMK01000481.1 GCF_011682075.1 Nitratidesulfovibrio liaohensis | reverse complement strand
GGTGCGCGGACCGGCGGGTGTGGAGAGGACAGGCACACCCTGGGCGGGCGTGGTCCATCCCGGCCCCGCCGCAACCGCCGCCATCGGCCCCGCAGGGTCAGCAGTCCCACCCGGCGGCCCTACAGGCAGGCAAACGGGCGGCGCCTGCACGCCCAGCATGTATTCCGGCAGATGTTCCAGCTGGATGAACCCGCGCTGGCACAGGATGAACGCGTACTCGACGATGTTCTCCATCTCGCGCACGTTGCCGGGGAAGGGGTAGCGCAGCAGCAGGTGCAGCACGTCCTCGGACACTCCCTCGATTTCCTTGCCGCTCAGCAGGTTGCGCTGCGCCACGAAATGATCGAGCAGCAGGGGGACATCTTCCGGCCGCTCGCGCAGGGCGGGCAGGCGCAGCATGACCACGTTCAGCCTGTAGTACAGGTCGCTACGGAATCCCCCCTCGCCCGCAAGGCGTTCCAGGTCGCGGTTGGTGGCGGCGATGACCCGGGCGGGGGCGGCCTGGGGGCGCACCCCACCCAGCGGCTCGTACACCTTTTCCTGCAACACCCGCAGCAATTTCACCTGCAAGGGCAACGGCATGTCGCCGATTTCGTCGAGAAAGATGGTGCCGTCGTCCGCAAGGGCAAAGCGGCCCGGCTTGTCGCGCCGCGCGTCGGTGAACGCCCCGGCCTTGTAGCCGAACAGTTCCGATTCCAGCAGGTGTTCCGGCAGCGCCCCGCAATTCACCCCCACGAAGGGCCTGCCCCGCCGGGGGCTCAGGTTGTGGATGGCGCGCGCGAACAACTCCTTGCCGGTGCCCGATTCGCCCAGTACCAGCACCGGCGCGTCGCTGGCCGCCACTTGCGGCAGGATGCCCAGCAGGCGAACCATGGCCGCGCTGCGGGTGACGATGTCCTCCACCGTGTGCTGGCCGTCCAGCTGCTTGCGCATCAGGTGCAGGGCGGAAAGGTCTCTAAAGGTCTCCACCCCGCCCATCAGCCTGCCGCGCCGGTCACGCAGGGGCGCCCCGCTGATGCTCACGGGCACCTTGCGGCCATCCGGACGCAGGATGAACACCGACCGGTTGCCCAACTGCGTATCCTGCTCGATGCATGCCCGCAGCACGCAGGCCCCATCGCAGATGCTGGAATGGAACACGTCGCGGCAGCGCCTGCCCAGGGCCTCGTGCGCCGGCACCCCGGTGATCTCCGCCGCCGCCCGGTTGAACGAGGTGATGCGCCAGCCGAGGTCCACGGTAAACACGCCGTCGGCCACGCTTTCCATGATGGTCTCGCAGGATATGTCACGCGGCAGGGCCATGATTCGCTCCTTTTCCCGGCTGGCGGCACCCGGAAGGATGACGCCGAAAGGCGGCACCACGAAGTATGCAAGCACTCACATATCATGTGGGCGCATTTTGCGCCCGCATTTTCTCGGTGCGGCTTCTGGCCCTCCTAATCATCCGTCATCATTGGTTGCCTCTGGCTGGAACGGTTCGTGCTGACTGGCGGGTGTGGCCGCGTGGCCACTGTTTCACCTGCAACCAGGAGGCGCATATGCCCGGCATGAACGGAACAGGCCCCGTGGGACGCGGCACCGGCACCGGACGCGGCATGGGCCGCTGCGGCACGGCGCGGACGCGACGCGGGCAGACAGGAGGGCCCACGACCGACGCCGCCAGCGTCGAAGCTTCCGCCCTGGACGAACTGGCCGCCAACCTCGGCAACGTGCTGGACACGGCGCGGGACGTCATCAATGCCCTGCGTCCGAGGAATGGTGGCGGGGGCGGTGCGGGCAACGGTCGGGGATATGGCCGTGGGCGCGGAGTCGGATTCGGGCGTGGGCGCGGACGCGGGCGCGGCCCCGCCATGCCGCCCA
>NZ_VSMK01000480.1 GCF_011682075.1 Nitratidesulfovibrio liaohensis | reverse complement strand
CGACCACCTCGGCCAGCGATGCGGCCAGCGGTTCGCTGGCCAGCGGCCCGGCGGCCACCACGGCCACGTCGGCGGCGGCCAGTTCCGGCGCGTGGATGGAAGAAATCTCGCGGCGCACCACGGTGATGTTCGGTTCCGCCTCCATGGCCTCGGTCATGCGCCGGGCAAACAGTTCGCGGTCCACCGCAAGGGCCTTGCCTGCGGGCACGCGGGTGGCCTCGGCCACCTGCATGACCAGGCTGTCCAGTTCGCGCATCTCCTGCTTCAGCAGCCCCACGCCGGATGCGATGTCATCCGAACGCAAAGAATTGGAACACACCAGTTCGGCCAGGTCAGGGCTGGTATGGGCCGGGGAATATGCCTGGGGCTTCATTTCGTACAGGGTGACGGCAACCCCGGCGCGGGCGAGCCTGCGGGCGCATTCGCAGCCTGCAAGCCCCCCACCGGCGATGGCGGCGGTGACGAGAGCGGTCAAGATGTCCTCCGGAAAGGGCTGGGCGGATGGGATGAAAACGGGCTGCGGCGCGGCGGGCGCACCAAGCCTGCGGGTGAGGTAGGGCATTTCCGCCCGGCAGGCAAGCGGGGGCAGGGGGATGCGGCGCTGGAGGCGGTACGGTGAGGGCGCATGCCGCCGGGGCTGATGCTTGGGCGTGCCGCCATGCCGCAGGCCGCCATGCCGTGGCCGTAACCGTGTCGGGTTGGGGCAGGGCGACATGCCTGATGCGGGTTATTGCCCTGCCGGTTGCTCCTCGGTCAGGCGACGCATTTCACGGTGCAGTTCGTCCAGCAGCCCGGAGGCGCGTATGGCGGCCAGCCCCCGGTCAAAGGCCGCGCGCAGGGCGGCATGGTCTGGCCGTGCGCGGGAAAAGCAGACGTGCAGGTCGCGTTCGCCCAGGATGGGGTCGAATTCGGCAACGCTGGCGGCCCGGTCGGTCAGGTCGGCCCGGTCGGTCAGGTCGGGCAGGTCGGGCTGATCGCGCCGCAGCAGGAAGCGCACCACGTTGCGGTCTGCGGCCATGGCATCGATGCGCCCGGCCAGCAGCTTGCGCAGGTTGGCCAGTTCGTCGTTGGCGGGTTCCTTGCGCAGGAAGGTGGCGGCGTCAAAGGCATCGGTGTGCGCGTATCCGCGCACCACGCCGATGCGCAGGCCGGACAGGTCGCGCAGGTCACTCCAGTGCCGGGCTTTGCCCGTCAGCGCGAACAGCGCCAGCGGGCCGCCGGGGAACGGGGCGGACAGGTCGCATTCGATTTCCCTCTTGGCGGTCCTGTAGGCGGGGACCACGGCGGTCACCTTGCCCTCGCGCAGCAGGGACATGCCTCTGGCCCACGGCATGAACTCGAACCGCGCCTCAAGCCCTGCGGACGCCAGCGCGGCCCGGATCACCTGCGCCACGTAGCCGCCGTGGGGCAGATTGTGTTCCACGTAGGGCGGCCAATCGTAGGTGGCTATGATAACGGCGGAATCTCCGTCCGGCCCCTTGAGCGGACGGGTTGGCGGCGGGGTGGTTTGCCGATCGCCGGTGTGCGCGGGCCCGTTGGTTGCGGATGCGGGCGCGGTGGATGCCGGTGCATGCTTCGAAGGCACGGCGGAATCGCCGGATTCGGACACGTCTTGGCTCGGCGCGGGCATGCCCGGCAGAGGCGGCTCTGGCCGCGATTGCCCCGGCTGGGCCAGGGCCGCTGAGGGCGTGATGATTTCCATGACCGGCAGGCCAGGCTGCCCGGACCATTCTGCCCGTTCGGCCAACCCCGCCAATCCCATGAGTCCCGCCAGCGCGCACGCCAGCACCAACGGCACCATGTGCCGCCGCAAGGCCAGCGCCGCCGCCCGCACCCGGTGGCGGATGCAGGCGGCGCGCC
>NZ_VSMK01000479.1 GCF_011682075.1 Nitratidesulfovibrio liaohensis | reverse complement strand
GGGGTGCCTGGCGCGGGTGGGGCCAGCGGCGTGCCCGGCGCGGCGGACCAGTCCAGGCGCACGGCGTCGATGCGGCCCGGCAGCGCGTTGATGTCGCCCACGAAGCGCGCCACGTACATGTTGGCGGGTTCCTCGTAGATTTCCTTGGGCGCGCCGATCTGCTCTATGCGGCCCTCGTTCATCACCACCACCCGGTCGGACATGGCGAAGGCCTCTTCCTGGTCGTGGGTGACGAACACGAAGGTGATGCCCAATTGCCGCTGCAAGTGTTTGATTTCAAGCTGCATCTGCTTGCGCAACTTGAAGTCCAGCGCGCTGAACGGTTCGTCCAGCAGGAGCACCAACGGGTTGTTGATGACCGCGCGGGCAATGGCCACGCGCTGCTGCTGCCCGCCGGAAAGCTGGCGGGGCTTGCGGTCGGCGAAGTTTTCCAGATGCACCATGCGCAGGGCGTCCAGCACGCGGCGGGCCGTCTCGTCCGCCGCCACGCCCTGCATCTTCAGCCCGAAGGCCACGTTATCGCGCACGGTCATGTGCGGGAACAGCGCGTAGTTCTGGAACACGGTGTTCACCTGGCGCTGTTCCGGGGGCACCCGGTTGACCACCTGGCCGTTGATGCGCACCTCGCCCGCCGTGGGCTGCTCGAAACCCGAGAGCAGGCGCAGGATGGTGGTCTTGCCGCAGCCCGACGGCCCCAGCAGGGTCAGGAACTCGCCGTTGCGGATGGTGAGGTCTATGGAATCGAGCGCCACGGTGTCTTCGAACGTCTTGGTGACGCCGCGCAACTCGATGATGTGATCCTGTTCTGCCATCGTCGCCTCTTGCTTGCGTGGTCGGGGGCTGCCCCCGGCGGCCCTTGCGGGCCGGAACCTTCGCCTGGGCCGTACGCGGCCCGGCGCCTTGCCAATCGACCGGGCCTGAGGGGCCGGAGACCGTATGCGTGCATGACGCGCAACGCCTGCGGTCGGTCACATGCGGGACCGGGTCGGGCCGTATGGCGGGCCTTTCAACCGTCCAGATGGTGGCCGAATGCCTGGCCGGATACTCGCCCGATATTCGTCCGGGAGCCGAGCCGTGTCGCGGCCCATGCCGCACAGTCTGTGATGCGTGATTCCGGAAAATGCATCCCGATGCCCTCCGGGCGCCAGGGGCCGGATGCCGCATGCATCCGCCGCCCCCGCTGCACACCGCCACGGGCGGCTGTACGGGGAAACGGCGCGGACGATGCCGGGGCGCCGGGCGCATGCACCGGAAACCGGCACGGCAAGGCTTCGGGGAGTGGATGGGGACGAAACCGCTACGCTGCGGGATGCAGGGCGCGCCGGTTACCGGAGCGCCGGGGCCGAGGGGCCGGCATCGCCGGCCACGGGCGTTCGGGCGTTTCCGGAGCGGCGAAGCCCCAGATTGCGCACCCGGTGCACCGGCCGGGATGAAAGGATGACCTGCGAGCAGCGTATCATGCGTTCGTCTTCCCTCATGGTGGGCATGAAGTGGCGTCATGAAATGGCGTCGGTGAGTGACGTCATGCGCCGGGTCGGGGGCTGGCCGCGCGCCCTAGGCGGGCGCGGGCTGGAAGGTGGTCGTTCGGGCCTTGTGTGCCATGCGGGGGGCGGGGTGACAAGCAAAAAAACACCCCTGCGCGCTCCCCTGCCCCACAGGAGAACGCGCGATCACGGAATCGGCGCCCCGGTTCTGTGTCACCGCGCCCCCGCAGGCCCCGCAACATCGGGCACCGCATCCGACAGGCGCACGAAGCGCACCCCGCGGCGCAGCAGTTCCGGCAGGGCGGCGCGCAGCCCCGCGCCGCTGCCCGCATTGGGCTTGTTCATGTGCAGCAGCAGGATGTCGCCGTTGCGAGAGATC
>NZ_VSMK01000478.1 GCF_011682075.1 Nitratidesulfovibrio liaohensis | reverse complement strand
GGGGCGACGGCGGGGTCGGGGGCCGAGCCGCCGACCAGCGTGGCCGCCGTGCCGCCGGGGCGGCGCTCCACTTCCATGGAGACGATGGACAGGGCCTGCCCTGCCAGCAGCGAGGAAAGGTCGGACACGATGCCCACCCTGTCGCGAAAGATGCATTCCATTCGTAGTTTCATGCGTGCGTCTTCCGGTACGGGGTGGGCGTTGCGGCTTCCCTGTGTATGGATGGTGCGGCTAGTCCGCGCTCCGGGGGGTCCCGGCGCTGGCCAGACCGGGCACCGGCTGGTTCTTGCTGTAGGCAGTGGCCTGGCAGATGGCGATGAGCGTGCCTTCGCCGTCGGTGATGCGGATTTCGTAGGTGGCCACCCGCCGGGCAGCGCTGATCTCGCGCGCCTCGGCCGTCAGCGGCCCGCACTTGCCGGGCGCCAGGAACGAGATGGAGGTGTTCAGGTTCACGCTGACCCTGCCGCGCGTGTTGCAGGCCACGGCAAAGGCCAGGTCGGCCACGGCAAAGATGGCCCCGCCGTGGGCCATGCCCACCCCGTTGCGGTGGTGCGCGTCCAGGGGCATGACGGCGCGGGCGTAGCCGCGCGCGGCCTCGGTGATCTCTATGCCCAGATGCCTGGCGAACATGTCGCGCTCGGCGATGAACCGGCGGACGTGCTCCATGTCGTCATCAGGAAGGGGTGAAGCAGGCGGAACAGGCGCAAGGGGGGATGCGGGCGAACCGGAACCTGCGGCGGTTGCGGCATGCGGTGCGGACGGTGTGCCGGACAATGGCCCGGACTGTGGCGTGGACATGGCGTCTCCGCGCGGGGTGCGCGCAACTGCGTGAACGGAACGGCTATGACCGGAACAGGCACGGGCGAACCGGACAGGGACAGATCGAACCCGAACAAGTCGGGCATGAGCAAACCGAGCCGATTCACGAAAGCGTGAAACGGTCAGGCGCAAGGCGCACCGTAGCGGCAGGACCCCCACCTTGTCGAGGGGGCAACGGAGCACCCACCAGGGTGCCGCACCGCACACCACTTGCCTGCCGCACCGCGCGGGGCTATGCAGGACGGGCATCCGGCGGCAAACGCACCTGCTCGGCGCAGCCCCGACCCCTGCATCCATAAATGTACAAACGCATCTGGCGGGCACACCCGGCAAGTACGCCCGGCAGTACACCTGACCAGTCCGACTGGCGGGAATGCGCGACTGGCCGATTCGCCCCCTGCTGGCTGCCCGCCATGGTTCCACCCTCCATTTCACCTCTCGCCCTCGTGAAAAAGGGCCTGCCCGGAGGATTTCATGACCGTCCATTCTCTTGCCGCCCTGGCCGTGGCCCTGTTCATCCTGGCCATCACCCCCGGCCCCGGCGTGTTCGCCGTGCTGTCCGCCGCCCTGGGGCGCGGCCTGCCCACGGCGCTGGCCCTTACGGCGGGCATCATCTGCGGCGACATGATCTTTCTGCTGCTGGCCATGGCCGGGCTGACCGTGCTGGCGGAAAGCATGGGCGACCTGTTCCTGGTGGTGCGCCTGGGTGGCGCGGCCTACATGATCTGGCTGGGCATCAGCATGTGGCGCGGCGCAACAACGGCCCGGCCCATGGCTGTAGCCGAAGGGGCGGCCTCCGGAGAGTCGGCGTCCGCGAATCCGGCATCCGGCGCAGACACCGCCTGCGGCACCGCGCCGCTGCCCGCGCAGACACCGCTGCGCCTGCTGCGCACCGCCTGCGGCGGCCTGGCCCTTACGCTCGGCAACCCCAAGGTCATCGTATTCTACGTGGGCTTTCTGCCTACCTTCGTGGACCTGCGCACCCTGGACGCCACGGGCGCCGGGCTGGTGGCGGCCACCACCGTGGCCGTGGTGGGCTGCGTGCTGGGCGGCTACGCGGTGA
>NZ_VSMK01000477.1 GCF_011682075.1 Nitratidesulfovibrio liaohensis | reverse complement strand
CAGCGCGTGCAGGTGGGCCACGGTGCGCTGATGCCGGGGGGCCAGCAGCGGGGCCACGGCCTCGCGCGGGTCTTGCGGCGCGGGCGGGGCATCCGTGGCGGCGGCAGCGGCGCGACCGCGTTTGGGGGCAGTGGTGGTGTCGTTGGCCATGGTGGTTCCGATACTTGTGTGAAGCGGGTTCCGGACGGACGGGCCATGCTACCCGAAGGCGCGGGGGGCCGTCCATGCCTGTTCCGCCCCTCCCGCGCGGGCAGCCCGGTCTTGCGCGGTTGCGCATCCGTCATGAAAAAGGGGCGGCCTGCGCCGCCCCTTACGAGTGGATATTCCGAGCCGGGGCCTACCAGCCCCGGCTGATGGTCTGGTCGCGTTCCGGACCCACGGACACCAGGCTCACGCGCACGCCGGTCAGTTCCTCGATGCGGGCGATGTAGGCGCGGGTGGGCGCGGGCAGGCTTTCCCAGGTGGTGCAGCCGGTGATGTCGTCATCCCAGCCGGGCATGGTCTCGTACACCGGGGTGACGTGGGCCATGCCGTTCTGCTCCTGCGGGGCCACGGTAATGGTACCGCCCTGATATCCGTAGGCGGTGCAGATTTGCAGTTCCTTCAGGCCGGACAGCACGTCCAGCTTGGTCAGGGCGATGTCGGTGGGGCCGTTCAGGCGCACGGCCTCGCGCAGCACCACGGCGTCCAGCCAGCCGCAGCGGCGCTTGCGGCCCGTGGTGGCGCCGAATTCGTGCCCCTTCTGCTGCAGGTAGTCGCCCGCCTCGTTCAGCTGCTCGGTGGGGAAGGGGCCGGCGCCCACGCGGGTGGTGTACGCCTTGACGATGGCCACGATGCGGTCAAGCCGGGTGGGCGCGATGCCGCTGCCCGCCGCCGCGTTGCCCGACACCGTGTTGGACGAGGTGACGAACGGGTAGGTGCCGTGGTCGATGTCCAGGTGGGTGCCCTGGGCGCCCTCGAACATCACGTGCTGCCCTGCCGCCCAGGCCGCTTCGATCTCGGCGGTGACGTCGGCCAGGTGGGGCACCACGCGCGGGGCCACGGCCATGACTTCGTCGAACACCGCGTCCACGGTCATGGCTTCGCCGCCGTACAGGCCGGCCAGCAGGGCGTTCTTTTCCAGCAGCGCGGCCTCTATCTTGGCGCGCAGAAGTTCGGGCATGGCAAGGTCGGCGGCGCGGATGCCGATGCGCGACATCTTGTCCTCGTAGCAGGGGCCGATGCCCCGGCCCGTGGTGCCGATCTTGGATTCGTTGGTCTTGTGGCACTCGCGGGCCACGTCCAGCGCCTTGTGGTAGGGCATGATCACGTGGGCCTTGCGGCTGATCATCAGCCGCGCCGGAGAAACGTCCACGTCCTTGCCGCGCAGGGTTTCCACCTCGCGGCAGAACACGGCGGGGTCGAGCACGACGCCGTTGCCGATGAGACATTTCTTGCCCGGATGCAGGATGCCCGAAGGGATGAGGTGCAGGATGTACTGCTTGTCGCCCACCAGCACGGTGTGCCCGGCGTTGTTGCCGCCCTGGAAGCGCACGATCACGTCGCACTTGCGGGTCAGCAGATCGACGATCTTGCCCTTGCCCTCATCGCCCCACTGGGCGCCCATCACGACCACGTTTGACATTTCCCACTCCTTGTGACATTGAGTGCCACCCTGCGGCTCCGGCTCTTGCCGAAGGCGCGCAGAAAAGGCATCATGTCTTATCCCGTGACTTCTTGGAAGTCAACGGAACTGCTGCCGATACGACCCCGACAGCAGAAAATCGTCCGCACGCGGACATGCCGGAACCACCGGCGGGCCAAGGCCCACCGGGAAAACGGCGCACCAGCGCCGCTCCGCGCAACGCCGCACAACCCACGGCCCGACGGCCACCCCCGCGCACGGAAGCGCGGCC
>NZ_VSMK01000476.1 GCF_011682075.1 Nitratidesulfovibrio liaohensis | reverse complement strand
CCCGCCCGCGCCGGGTGCGCCCGCCGGGGCCGGGGTGTGCGGCGGCACCACGATCTGCTGGCCCGGCTGCGATTCCACGAAGTTGGCGGGCGCCTTGTCGGTGCTGCGGTCGGGGTCGAAGCCCAGCACCTTGCTGCGCGCCTTGCCCACCAGCAGGGTGCACTCGTTGTTCGCGCAGTCCCGGATGGCCAACAGGGTGGGCTTCAGCACGCCCGTGGGGGCCACGTTTTCCACCACCAGATAGTATTCGCGCGGGCCGGAGCCGAACAGCGGGGTAACCGTGCAGGTCACCAGCCAGTCGTTCACGCCGTCGCCGTTCCAGTCGGTGATGGCCGTGAGCGACACGGAAATCACGTCCATGCCCTGGCCCAGGGCAAAGCCCACCTTGCCGATGCGCACGTTGTCGTCCGGTGCCGCGGAATCCGCGAATGTTTCGCCCGCAAGGCCGTTGCGTGCCTCTGCCGAGCGAAAGCGCATGGACAGGCGGCGGTACAGTTCCTCGCCGTACGAGGCGGGGCGGTACTCGCGGTTGTCGCGGATGGCCGCCTCCATGTAGTTGCCCTCGGCATCAAGAAGGTTGCGGCGCACCATCTCGTCGCGCAGGTAGGCGGCATAGTTGCGGAACATGTCGGGCCGTACCACCTCCACCGGTTGCAGGGCGCAGCCGGAGGCCAGGACCAGCAACAACAGCGGGACAAGGACGGCAAGGCCGCGCAGGGCGGCGGAACGCTGGGCGGTAGGGCGGGTGCTGTGCATGGCAGGTGATGCCCGGCGGGCGGTTGGGGGTGTCCGGCGCGACCTGCGCCTTCCGGCTACTGTATCAGGCCGGCTACTGTTTCAGGATGGCCTTGATGGTGGCCTCGTCGGCGGCCTTGCGCGCCGCCTCTTGCGAGGCGGGCAGGATCTGCTCGCGCAGCAGCTTGTCAAGGAAGACGCGTGCCTCTTCGCCGGTGCGGACCACCGGCTGGCCGATGCCCCGGTATTCGTCCAGCGACAGCAGCCGGGCCTGCAACAGCCCCTTGGGCGCGGGATCTTCCACCACCAGCCAGTAGCCCAGGTAGAAGCCTTCGTCGTGCGGGGTCTTCTGGGTGAGCAGCGCCAACCAGTCGCGCACGCCATTGCCGTTCCAGTCCAGCGTGGCGAAGACCACCAGCGTGTTCACGAGGTCGGGCGAATGGACGTTGAGCGTGGTGCGGTCCAGCGCGCCGACGGTCCACTGCCTGGGCGAGGCGAAAGTGCGCCGCGTATCGTCGGTAAAGCCCAGCAGCAGCGAGGGGAACGAGCGCAGGTTCAGGCGCAGGGCCAGTTCCAGCCCGCACGATTCCGGCTGGTAGTCCTGCGGCACGATGTCGCCGGAAGGCTCGGCCCGGCCATCGGGCAGCACCACCAGCCCCGCGCGCTGGGCTGCGTCGGGGTTGCGCTGGGCGAAGGACGTCAGCAGAAAGCGGTCCAGCACCTGCACCGGCACGGGGCCGGGGTAGATGCGTTCCGGCTGGGGGCTGGCGTAGGGCTGGGCACCGTCGTCGGTGATGCGCGGCGCGCAGGCGGCCAGCGACATTGCCAGCAGCAGGGTGGCCAGCAGGCAGGGCAGACCGGCTGAGCCCGGCAGGCCGGAAAGTGGGAAAGGGGCGCGGAAACGGCGCGGTGTGGCGGTGCCTGCGCGCCTGGGGGTATGCTGGGCGGGCCGGGCCGGGATGCGGACGGGCATGGAATCCTCCGGATATGACCGCGTGGGGCAGTCGCACCCGCGTCTTATGACCGCCCCGTGCGACTGTCAACGGGCATTTGCAGGCCTGGCCGGAGCGCTTGGCGGTCGGTAGCAACCCAGCCGCGCGGCCCATCGCCCGCGCAGAACGATGCCGCCCCGCTCCGGCCCGTGACGGGCGGCAGGCGGG
>NZ_VSMK01000486.1 GCF_011682075.1 Nitratidesulfovibrio liaohensis | reverse complement strand
GCCGTGCAGCGCCCCATTGGCAGACATGGCCAGCAGCCCGGCCAGGCTGGACACCAGATGCCCGGCGATGACCGGGCGCGGCCTGGCCACCCGCAGATACACGCAGGCCGCATTGATGAAGCAGGTGGCCGCCAGCGGCGGGTAGAGCACCGCCACGCCGCTGGCCGTGGACAGCAGGGCGATGGCGGCCAGCGCCACCCCGCCCCCCAGCGAGCCCCAGGTCAGGCGGGTCAGCGAGATGACCCCCGGTCGATAGACGTCGCGCTCGAATTCGCGTTTGCACGGCGAGTTCAACCGTAGCTGCACCATGGCGTGCTCCGTGGCGCGGGAACCGGCCCGACCGGTGACGTTGGCATGCCCCTGCGTGACGGGGGCATGCCGCTGGTGTGCCCCTGGCGTGGTCTGTGTTCACGCCATGCGGGCGTGCCGGTTCCCGGCGGTTCAGTCTGCGCGCTTCACGTACAGGATGGACTGGGCACTGCGCTTCTTCAGCAGCTTCTTGCCTGCCGCCTCGGCCTGCATGAGCAGCAGTTCGCGCTCGCCAAAGCGCAACGCATCCGCCAGGCAGACCTCCACGCAGACCGGCTCCTGCCCGTGCACGACGCGGTCGTAGCAGAGTTCGCACTTGTGGGCGAAGCGCCCTTCCGCGTTGAACTGGATGACGCCGTAAGGACACTTTTCGATGCACGTGCCCGCCCCGGTGCACTTTTCGCGGTCGATGCGCACGATGCCGGTCTGCGCGTCCTTGCTGATGGCCCCGGCGGCGCATGCCTTGATGCACGGGGGCTTCTTGCACTGCTGGCACATGACCACCCAGTGGTCTTCGGCAAGCTTCGGAAAGGTGCCGGTCAGCTCGCCTTCCACGCGCAGGTAGTGGCTCATGCCTTCCGGCATGGCGGTTTCATGGTTCACCAGCCCGTGGTGGTTGCGGCAGGCCACGATGCACGTCTTGCAGCCGATGCAGCGGTCGAGGTCGACCATGATGCTCAGTTGTTTCATGGCTGGCTCCTTTACTTGGTGATCTTCACCCGGGTGGAAACGTGGGCCTCGCCACCGCGCAGGTCCTGCTCGTCCAGGTGCGAGCCCGCATCGGCGATGAGTTCGTTGTCGCCCGCCCACGCGCCGCGCGACGCCACCTTGCCCATGGTCTGGCCGAAGCCGTGGATGAGCCCGGCGCAGCCCGGCTTGATGCGCTCTGTAAGCGCGGCGGGCAGGCGCACGGAACCGGTGGCCGAGGCCACGGTGACCATGTCGCCGTCGGCAATGCCCAGCCGGGCGGCATCAACGGGGTTGAGCAGCACGGGGTTGGCGTCGATGCCGGAAACCGGGTCGCGCAACTGGGCGTTGTTCTGCGACCAGGCTCCGGTGTTGTTGAGGAAGATGGTGCGGAAGTTGACGAGGATGAACGGGTACTTGTCCGCATCACGCCGGAATTCCAGGGGCAGTTCCGGGCTGGGCCACTGCTGGCCGATGTCGCCGTACATCTTCCATTCCAGTTCTATCCTGCCGCTGGGGGTGTTGAAGCGCCCGGCGTCCTCGTACTTGCGGAAGCCCACCGTGCCCGGCGACCAGATGGCGCCGCCGTCCAGCATCTTGCGCATGGACATGCCGATGCCGGAAAGCTCGATGTCGTAGTATTCCACGTCGTCCTTGAAGGCGAAGTATTCTGGGAACATGCGCTTGCCGAGGTCGATCATCACCCTGTTGGCATGGCGCGATTCGCCAACGGGCTTCACCACGGGCTGGCATACCGCCGCCGTGTGGCCGAAGTTGTACCACCACGGCATGTACAGCAGTTCCCACCGCTCGAAGTTGGTCTGGTCTGGCAGGACAAGGTCTGCCCACTTCATGGTTTCCGAGGGCATGATCTCGGTAAGCACGAACAGTTCGAGGGCGTAGTTGCCGTTGCGGCCCTTCAGGGTCATGGCCTCGCGCCATTCGCCGGACCCCATTTCCGACAGGGCGGGGTTGCATTCGGAGGCGAAGAAGACCTTCAGGGTACCTTCACGCACCGCCTGCGCGGCGTACCACGTGGGTTGCAGGAAGAAGGTGTAGTGGTCGAAGCGGCTGCGGTTGGGGCCGGTGCGGTGGTAGCCCAGTTCCTTCAGGTTGGGCGGGGGCGGCACCGGGGCCACCGGGGCCATGGGGGCTATTTCCGGCATGGGCTGGCCGCCGGGGTTGTCGAGGTTGCCGGTGATGACCAGGAAGATGGACCACGCGTGGCCCCAGTCCATGGCGTTGCCGTACATGATGGACTTGAAGGCATCCACGCACACGCTGGGCGCGGCGGCGCACATTTCCGCCAGCTTCACGATGTCGCGCGCGGGCACGTCGCATATCCTGCTAATGGCCGCCGGAGTCTTGTCCTTGATGAAGGCCATCAGCCCGTCCATGTCGCCGGGGCGCACCCACTTGTCGCAAAAGGCCTTGTCGTGCAGCCCCTTGGTCAGCAGGTGGTTGCACATGCCCAGGAACAGGGCAGCGTCGCCGCCCGGCTTGATGGGTATCCACCAGTCGGCCTTGCCTGCCTCCGTCCGGAAGATGGGGTCGATGACCACGAGCTTTGCGCCGCGTTCCTTGGCGTCCAGGATGTCGCGCGGCACGCAGGCGTCGTCCAGGCAGCCGAAGGGATGGCGGCCGGACAGGATCATGACGCCGCCCTTGGGCACCGTGTAATACATGGGCGCGATGTGGTGGTTGGGAAAGCAGCCGAAGGTGTGCAGGTGGGCCATGATCTTGGCCGAATCGCAATGCGGCAGCCCGGTGGTGATGAACCCGCCCATGGCATTGACGAAGCGCCACTTGGGGTCGGACGTGGAATGCGGGAACATGGAATAGGTGAACTTGTGCCCCTCGCCGCGCTTGCGCAGTTCGCGCAGCTTGGTTTCCATGATGTTCATGGCCTCGTCCCAGCCGATGCGCACGAACTTGCCCTCGCCGCGTTCTCCCACGCGCTTCATGGGGTGCTTCAGGCGTTCCTGCGAGTACAGCGTGGTGATGCCCGCCATGCCCTTGACGCACATCTTGCCGCGTGCGCGCGGATTGCCCTTCACCTCCCTGACCACGCCGTCCTCCACGCGGGCAAGAATGGCGCATTCCGCCTTGCACTGATAGCAAACCGTGGGAATCCATTTGCTTTCGCTCATGTTGCCTGCCTCCGTTCTGGGTGTGAATGGCCAGCCGGGCCATTGCGCATGCCGGGGTCTTCATCAAGACAGAGCAGGCGGGAGCGAAAAAGGTTCCCGAAACAGGCATGAAAAGAATGCAACGCGTGTCTTTTTTTCAGGGGGCGGGCGCGGGCAGAAAGTCTGGGCAGGCAAAACCCGGCAGGGCCGCGGGTTCCGCCAGCACGCCCGCGTCAACGGCCAGCCGGGCAAAGGCGGTCATGCGCGGGGCATCCGGTTCCAGGTCGTCGAAGGTTATGGCGCCGCGTTCCAGCACCTGCCGCGCCACCCCTGCGTCAATGCCGGTAAGGGCGGACTGCACGGCAGCCCCGAAGGCCGGATCGCGGCGCACCCTGTCGCGTGCGGTCAACAGCGCCCGCACGTAGTCCGCCACCACCTGACCGTGCCTGTCCGCAAAGGGCTGGCGCACGACAAGGATGCAGCACAGGTGGCGGGGCAGGATGTCTGCCGAGCGCAGCACGGTGTGTCCCACGCCCTCGTGCAGGCATTTGGTGCTCCATGGTTCCGCACAGAAGAACGCGCCGATCTCGTTGTGCTGCATGGAGGTGATGACCGACGAAGGATTGACGACCAGCGTGGGCAGGTTCGAGACGCCGGAGCATTCCTGCCCCATATGGGCCAGCAGTACCCGGTGGGTGGAAAACGCCCCCGGCAGACCCATGACCCTGCGTCGTCCCGCCAGCCGCGACAGGGACAGCGCGCTGCCCTCATGGTGGCCATCCATGATGTAGCGCAGGGGCGCGCCCGCGCCGCGCAGGCTGAGGGCCAGCGGCGCCATGATGAAGGCGGCGTCCAGTCGTCCGTGGGTCAGGTCGTCCGCAAGGGCTGCCCACGAAAGGTAGCGGCGCGAAAGCAGGGGCAGACCCCGACCGCGCAGCAGGTGGTCGGCGCACATGGCCAGCAGGTGGTCGGAGATGGGCAGGTAGCCCACGCGGAACAGCAGGTCGCCCCGGAAGCGGGCAAGTTGCTGTTGCAGCAGCGGGCGGGCGGTGAACAGGCGTTTCTTTACCGTGCCTTCGGGCAGGCCGCAGGCGGCGGCCACCTGCGGGATGGGAAGCCCGTGGCGGATGTGCAGGCGGTTCACGTCGAGCAGGTGCGGGGGCAGGGCGGCAAGGGCGGCATCGCACGCGGCCAGCAGTTGCGCGGTGCCCACTTCGTCTTCCGGCGTGCGCCCTGTGGAGGGAAGCAGGGCGTTGTCGTCCAGCACTTCCAGCGAGATGGCCGTCGGGCGGCTGGCCGTGATGCGGTGGCAGTGGGTGGTGAGGATGGCCGCGAACCACGAGGGGAAGGCGTCCGGCGAGCGCAGGGAGTCGAGCTTGCGGAAGCAGGTGAGAAAGGCGTCCTGCACCGCGTCTTCGGCATCGGACGTGCGGGGCAGCTTGCGCCGGGCAAGACCCAGCGCCCAGGGCGTCAGCCGGGCCACCAGCGCCCGCCAGGCATCGGCATCGCCCCGGCGGGCCATGCACACGATGGAAGCCAGGGAGAACGGCATGCCCATGGGGCATATCCTCCTGGTCAGGCGCGGTTCTGGGGCAGGGCGCGAGCATGGATGTGAAGGTGTGTGGCGTCAATTCCGTTAGAAAACGGCGGGGATGGCGGGGTTTGCGGCGGGTGGGGTTGTTTGCGGGGGTGGTGGAGTAGAGGAAGGGCGTGCGAGGGGTGAAAGTAGGGCGGGATGGTGGGGCGTGTGATGGGCAGGGTGCGGCTGGGAAGGTGAAAACGCGAGGGATGCGGGACGGGATGATGCCGGGGGACGAGAAGGACACGAGGTTGAAACGAAGCGGGGCCAACCGGGTTCGGTCGGCCCCGCAGGGAAAGGCAGGTTTGCGTGGCGGGGGGCTGTCAGATCAAGCCGAGACTACCTCAGATCAGTCCAGTTCCTCGTCTTCCATGTCTTCGCCAAAGCCGTGGTAGTCGGCCAGACGGCGCGCCTTTTTCAGGGCTTCCGCGCATTCCTTGGCGATGGCCTGAATGCCCTTGGCGGACACGGCATCGGGCTTGGGGGCGTCGGCCTGTTGTGCGCCGTCACCCAGGCCCGCGCCAGCACTGCTCATGGCGTTGGCGCGCATGGCGTCGGTGAAGATCCAGACACGGTTGGTGAGGTAGCGGCTGTCACCCGCCGTCCACGCGGCACTGCCGCTCTTGCACGTGGCGGGAATGACGCCGCGCGTGCCCGGCCTGTCAGTGAAGCACTGGACGTACAGGCTGTAGTCCGCTTCTCGCCGCACCTCCACGAAGGCGCACAGGGCGTGCTCGTCCTCTTTGTCCATGCCCTTGGAGGTGGTGGGAATGGCCCCTTCTTCAAGAAGGTCGTGCGGTGCAAGGTGGAAGACGTTCATGCTGGCTCCGGCTGGTATTTCTGATGGAGAAGGACGCAAGTGTTCTCGCACCCACTGGCTGGCATCATAACGAAAGAAGGGGTCGGACTGTGTCCAACCCCTTGAAATATGGCGGAGAGGGTGGGATTCGAACCCACGTACCGGCTACTAACCGATAACTCGATTTCGAGTCGAGCGCGTTACGGCCACTTCGCTACCTCTCCGCGTTGCCAACCGGGGCTAGCCCGTGGCGGAGTGACCTTTTAGGCAATTTCCGGATGGAATGCAAGCCCCACGTGCTGGCCTGAAGAAACAGACCGGTTGCCCCGTGGGGAGCCGTCTCTGACGTGCCCAGCGCTGGTCCGCTTGCCGTGCCCGTGGGGTAATGGTGCAGACTGGTCGCCCGTTGTCCGGTTTGGGTGGAACACCGGTACGCATGGGTTGCCGGGTGCCATGTTATAAATAATTACGTATTTGTTGACATGTTTCAACCGGCCCCGTAGCAGCAAAAAATGATACCCCGAGCAGTCGGATTGGCGAATGTCGGCATGGTGCACGGCATGTGTTGCCGATTCGCGGAAAGGAGTGACAACACAGGGAGTACGCCATGTGCAAGGATGTCCAGTACCCGATCATTTATGTTCGCGGCTATGCAATGACCAAGTCCGAAGTCAATGAAACGACAGCTGATCCATTCTGCGGTTTCAACATCGGTTCAACAGTGTATCGTGCGGCAACGGACAGATCGAAAAAAGCCAGGAAATTCATTTTCGAATCGCCGGTTGTCCGACTGATGACGGATTTCGGGTACAAGGACGTCTTCGAGGACGGCATGGACATCATGGATGAAGGATGGTCCGGCGCCTTTCCGCAACGCTCCATAGTGGTCTACCGCTACTACGAGCAGGCGTCGGATTTGTTGGGGCAGGGCGAGACTCCGGACATCAGCGTGTTCGCCAAAGGACTGAGTGATCTGATCCTGCGGGTCAAAGACCTCGTCTGCGCCAATCCGGCAAACAACATGTCTGCTGACAAGTTCAGCTGTTATCTTGTGGCGCATTCCATGGGAGGACTGGTCTGTCGGGCTTTTCTGCAAAACCCCGCGTTCGGCAGCGACACGGCGCGGGCCTGCGTGGACAAGGTGTTCACCTATGCCACACCGCACAATGGCATAGACATGGGTGGGCTCAACGTTCCGGATTGGCTGACGATGTTCGGCATGGATACCTTCAGCCGCGAGAACATGGCGAAGTATCTGAACGTTGAGCAGTACGCCGCAGTCGACCCGAACGGGCGTGTGGACTGGCTGCCCGATCTGGGCGGTGCAGGTTGGAAGTTTTCCGTGGACCGCTTTTTCTGCATGATCGGCACCAACCGGGGCGACTATGATGTGGCCATGGGCCTTTCGCGTACGTTCTCCGGGCACGGCGGCGACGGCCTTGTGAAGATCGAAAATGCCTCGGTCTGGCGCCCGGCAGATGGGGGCAACGAGGCCGTTCCCTCTCCGCGTGCCTACGCCTACCGCTCTCACTCCGGCTATTTCGGGATAGTGAACAGCGAGGAATCGTACCAGAACCTTATCCGGTTCCTGTTCGGGGATGTGCGTATAGACGTCTGGGCCAACGTGGATGACGTGCGTCTGCCCGTCAAGGTTGCGCAAGCAGCCGGAAACAAGCCGGTAAATGCCAATTACCTGTTCGAAACATCCATTGCGCCGCGAGGAAAACTGTGGAGCCTTACCCGGCGCAAGGCCGAGGAAGACTCGGCTGCCTGCCGCAACTACGTGGCACTGGCTGGATCCGATTCGACAGCGAAGAGCATCTATCTTTCCAGCGTGTTCCTGGGAATGCAGTGGCGTGTGAACCCGAACTCGACTTCCCTGGCCTACAGCCTTTCGCTGTGCGTGCGTGTGCCGGAATACGAGATAGACAACAGGCTCTGGCTCGACGACCACTACGAGGGCGGTGCGCTTTTCCAGGATACTTTGGTGGTGGAAGCGTTCCTGAACCTTGCCGACAAGGGTGTCACGCATGTCGACTACGCATGGCGGAGTACCGGACAAAGTGGCCAGTATGTGGTTCCGCAGGATCAACCTAACGACGTGCTGGTTCTCGCCGTGCCGTTCGGCAACAACAACACTCCCGGCATCAACGGGGTGTTGCGGTGTTTCATCTCCGAGTGGAATGTGTAGGGAACTGTTCAGGGGCGCGCCCCGATACGAGCCTGGCACGAGCCGGGAACGCCGAAGGCGTGGCGCCACGTTGATGGCCGCATGTGCGGAAGCTGTCGTGCCGTTGGTGGTGCGCCGGGCACAGTGAAAGGGCGGGGTTGTTCCCGCCCTTTCCGCTACCTCCGCTCCCGGAAAAACTCCTGCAACAGCGCCCCGCACTCCGCCGCGCGCACGTGGCCCATGTGCCACACCCGGTGGTTGTGGAAGGGCTGGTCCAGCGCATCCAGGCAAGAGGTGACCGCACCGGCCTTCAGATCGGGTGCGCCGTACACCACGCCCGCCACGCGGGCATGCACCATGGCCCCGGCGCACATCAGGCAGGGTTCCAGCGTCACCACCAGCACGGCGCCGTCCAGCCGGTAGTTGCCGGTACTGCGGCAGGCCTCGCGCAGGGCCACCATTTCCGCGTGGGCGGACGGGTCGTGCGTGGCCACGGGGGTGTTGTGCCCCGTGCCGATGATGCGCCCCTGCCGGTCCACCACCACCGCGCCCACGGGCACTTCTCCTTGCCCTGCGGCCATGCGGGCCTGCGCAAGCGCGGCATCCATCAGCGCATCCCACGTCCAGCCGGGCGGGGCAGGGGGCACGGGGCCAGCCGGTCCGCGCAGGGCGTAGGGCGGCAGGATGAAGGCGTCGTCGGTCACGGTATTGCTCCGAAAAATATCCGGCCCGGTTGCCGTCTGGTGGCCGGGCCGGTTTCTGTTGCGTCTTCGGCGCGGCGCAAGTCCGCAAGCCCCGTTTGTCGCGCCTTTGGGCTGTGTCGTCACGAGCGGGAATTTTGTTCTCTGCCAAGGAAGAACTGTTTTTTATGTAGGGAGTGTACTCTTTTTGTACTCGACCGAAATAAAAAATGGTTCTGACGCAGGCAGAGGGCAAAAGGGCGCTCGTGACGGCACAGCCTAGATGATCACGTGCTTCCTGATGTACGCCACCACCTGCTCGGGGGTGTCCAGCACGGTGAAGAGTTCCATTTCCTCTTCGCGGATGAAGTCGTACGACACCATCTTGTCGCGAATCCAGTCCAGCAGGCCGTTCCAGTAGTCGCTCTTGTACAGGATGATGGGGAACGGCTTGATGCGGTGGGTCTGCGTCAGCACGAAGGCCTCGGTCAGTTCGTCCAGCGTGCCCACGCCGCCCGGCATGACCACGTAGGCCATGGCGTACTTGATGAACATCAGCTTGCGCACGAAAAAGTAGCGGAAGTCGCAGCGCGTCTTCACGAACTGGTTGGCGCCCTGTTCCATGGGCAGGTGGATGTGCAGCCCAACGGACGTGCCGCCCGCGTCGAAGGCGCCCTTGTTGCCCGCTTCCATCAGGCCGGGGCCGCCGCCGGTGATGACGCCGTACCCGGCCTCCACCAGTTTGCGGGCAATGGTTTCCGTCTCCGCGTACAGGGGGCTGTCCGGCTTTACCCGCGCGGACCCGAAAATGGACACGCAACGGTCCAGGTCGCTCAGGGTTTCGAAGCCATCCACCAGTTCGGCCATTATCTTGAAGAGCCGCCACGACTCCTTTATGGACAGGTTGTCAATCACGTACTGCTTGGAAGAACCCATTGCACACTCCTTGAGTTTTGCGCACTATACGGATTCCGCGCAGCCCGTGCAACGCCCGGAAATCGTTCTCGGGTCTGGCGTGCGGGGTGATTGTCCCCCGGACTGGCGGACTGGCCCGGACTGGCGTATTTTTCCGACGTGGTACCGTCCAGCCTCGCGGGTCCGGCACGTCCCGCGTACCCCGCGCAACGGCCATGCCAGCCGGAGCGCCCGGGGCGTCCTCGTCCACCCTGACGCATCCCGACGCATCCCAACGCATCCCAACGCATCCCAACGCAATTGGCGCTTACGGCATCTCCGCATGGTCCGCCATCCGCGCCTTCACCACTCACCGGAACCAGAGGAACGGCATGAACATACAGTTTCTGGGAGCCGCGCAGACCGTCACCGGCTCGTGCTACATGCTGGAAGCCAACGGCACCCGCTTCGCCGTCGATTGCGGCATGCATCAGGGCAACTCCGAAATCGAAAAGCGCAACGTCAATACAGACATTTACCGCCCTGGCGACATCGCCTTCTTTCTCGTCACCCACGCCCACATCGACCACACCGGCCTTCTGCCGCGCATGACGCGCGAAGGCTTCAAGGGCGACATCTACTGCACCCCGCCCACGCGCGACCTGATGGACATCATGTTGCAGGATTCCGCACATATCCAGGAAATGGAAGCAGAGTGGGAAACCCGCAAGCAAAGCCGCTTCGGCAGGCGCAAGCCGGTGGAGCCCCTGTACACCATGGCCGACGCCCAGAACGCCGTGCGCAGGCTGCGCCCCGTGGAATACAACGCCCCGTTCGAGCCCGCGCCGGGCATCCGCGTCACCTACAAGGACGCGGGGCACATTCTGGGTTCCGCGTTTCTTGAAATAGAGGTGACGGAAAACGGCACCCCCACACGGCTGGTGTTTTCCGGCGACCTGGGGCGGCCCAACCAGCTTATCGTCAACGACCCCGACCACCCCGCCCGGCCCGACTACCTGTTCATGGAATCCACCTACGGCGACCGCGACCACAAGGATTCCGAGAACAGCCGCGCCGAACTGGCGGAAGCCATCGCCTACAGCCACGGCCACGGCGAAAAGGTGATCATTCCCGCCTTTGCTGTGGAACGCACCCAGCAGGTGCTGTACACCCTGCACATGCTGTGGCAGGAGGGCAAGCTGCCCGCCGACATGCCGGTGTACATCGACAGCCCGCTGGCCATCCGCGCCACGGAAATCTTCCGCAAGCACCCGCGCTTCTACGATGACAACCTGAAGGCCGCCTACGCGCGCGGCGAAGACCCGCTGTCCCTGCCCAACCTGCGCTACACCCTGAGCAGCCAGGAATCGCAGGCGCTCAACGGCATGAAGGGGTCGGCGGTGATCATTTCGGCCAGCGGCATGTGCAACGCCGGACGCATCAAGCACCACCTGCGCCACAACCTGTGGCGGCAGGGGGCGTCCATCGTGTTCGTGGGCTATCAGGGCGTTGGCACGCCGGGCCGCAAGATAGTGGACGGCGCCCAGACCCTTCGCCTGTTCAACGAAGACGTGGCGGTGAACGCCAAGGTGTTCACCATCGGCGGCTTTTCGGCCCATGCCGGGCAAAGCCACCTGCTCGACTGGGTGGGGGCCTTCCAGCACAAGGACATGGAAGTGTTCCTGGTGCACGGCGAAGAAAAGGCCCAGACCACCCTTTCGGAAAAGCTGCACGAGCGCTACGGTCTTACCGTGCACGTGCCCACCTACATGGAAGAAGTGACGCTGAAGCCGGGCCGCACCATGCTGACCGCGCCCGACGAAAGCCGCGCCCACCCGCGCGTGGACTGGGAATTTCTGCTGGGCGACACCGAGGCCAAGGTGGCCCTGCTGCGCCAGCGCCTGTCCGGTGTGGAAACGCGCCCCTGGGTGGAACAGGTGGACATCCGCGACCGGGTGGCCGACCTGAACCGGGAAATACTGAGCCTGTTGTCGCAGGTGTAGATTCAAAATTGTCTTTTTGCCCGTTGGCATCGTCAAACTTCGCCTGCCATTTCGGTCGAATACGATAAGAGTATGCTCCCTCATGGCAGGCTCGTTTTCCTTGCCAACGGGCAAAAATCCTAATTTTGAAACAGCACCTCAGCCTAAGTTTACAATGTTTCAGGAGAGATATGCGCATCATCGCAGGTGAATACGGCGGCCGCGTGCTGAAGACGGCCGAAGGGCCGGGCTACCGACCCGCCATGAGCAGGGTGCGCGAGGCGCTCTTCTCCATGCTGGAATCGCGCGGGGTGGTCTGGCCCGGCCTGCGCGTGCTGGACCTGTTCGCGGGCAGCGGCAGCCTGGCCTTCGAGGCGCTGAGCCGGGGCGCGGCAGAGGCGTGGTTTGTGGAAACCGCGCCCAAGGCTGCGGAACTCATCCGCAAGAACGCCCAGACGCTGGGTATAGCCCAGGAACGCTGGCAGGTGGTGCAGGAAGACTGCAACAAGCTGCTGGCGCGCCGGTCGCGCACCACCTTCGACGTGGTGTTCATAGACCCGCCCTACGGCGCGGGCCAGCTGTCGCCCACGCTGCGCAACGCGGTGCGCAACGGGTGGCTGGCGGACGGGGGCATCGTGGCGGTGGAGGTGGAGGCGCGCCTGCCGCTGGACCCGGAACGGGAAAACGCGGCGCTCGTGCCCATCGTGGACCGGACCTACGGACAGACAAGGATCGTGCTATGGACCACGCGCGAGAACGGGTAGGGCGTCTTGCCATCTACCCCGGCACCTTCGATCCGCTGACCAACGGGCACGTCAGCCTCATCCGCCGGGGCTGCCAGATTTTCGACAACGTGGTGGTGGCCGTGGCCGCCGACACGCCGAAGACGCCGCTGTTCTCGCTGGACGAGCGGGTGCGCATGGCGGAGGACGTGTTTGCCGGGCATCCCTCCATCACCGTGGAGCCGTTCACCGGCCTGCTGGTGGACTACGTGGAGCGGCGCGGGGCCAACGTCATCCTGCGCGGGCTGCGCGCGGTGTCCGACTTCGAGTACGAATTCCAGCTGGCCCTGATGAACCGCAAGCTCAAGCGGCACATCCAGACCGTGTTCCTGATGACGGACTACCAGTGGCTGTACATCAGCTCCACCATCATCAAGGCGGCGGCCAGCCTGGGCGGCGACATCAAGGGGCTGGTGCCGGAGAACATCTACCGCAAGCTGCGCGAGAAGTACGGCTATCCCTACCCGCTGGGCGACGACATCGATCTTGGCTTGGGTGGGCCGGGGGGGCATGGCGGCAAAGGTGGCGCGGGCGGTCCGGGCGGATTGGCCGGAGTCGGCTCCGCCGGGTCGGCCTTTGGCGCGGGCCTCGGCAACGGGGGCTTTCTGCCGCGTTCCATGGGCGCAGGCCTGAGCGCCGAGGGTGACGACGCGCTGCGCAACGGCTGCCTCGACCCCGACGACGATGGTTATGGCGGGGGGACGCCGCCCATGGCCCCCACGTTTTGACGGGTTCAAGCAAACGGTCCTTTTGTCCGCTGGCGACCGACCCGAAGGGCGCGTAGCGTGGCCGTTGGGCGAGCCTGCGAGCCCTGCGGACATCGAGCGCAGAGCGGTCAAACTTCGGCTGCCAAGGCGTTGCTGTCCACATCCGTAAGACTCGAAGACTCGCCAACCGCTGTGGCTCGGTCGAATACGATAAGAGTACGCGCTGCGGTCCTCACCTGTAGGACTCGCAGACTCGTCCAACAGTTGAGGCACTCCCTCATGGCAGCCTTGTTTTCCTTGCCAGCGAACAAAAATCCTCGTTTGCTTATAAAACGGGGGGTGGCATTGTAATGGCCCTCTCCGATAATTCTTCAGATTCATTGATCCGTACGCCCCCCATCCGTGTGATCTGCCTGGTCGGCCCCACGGGGGCGGGCAAGACGGCGGCGGCGTTGCATCTGGCGCGCACCTTCGGGGGCGGGGTGGTCAATGCCGATTCGCGGCAGGTCTACCGCGATTTTCCCATCATCACGGCCCAGCCCTCGCCCGAGGAGCGCGCGGTGTGCCCGCACCTGCTGTACGGCTTTCTGGCCTGCACGGAAAAGATCAGCGCGGGCGTGTGGACCGACAGGGCCACGGCGGCCATCGACGCGCTGCATGGTGACAGGCTGCTGCCCCTGCTGGTGGGCGGCACCGGCCTGTACCTGAAGACCCTGCTGGACGGCATTGCCGACATCCCCCGCGTGGATCCGGCCATCGGCGTGCGGCTGGAGCGCGAATGCGATGCGCTGGGCGCCCCGGCGCTGCATGCCCGGCTGGCCACCATCGACCCGGACTATGCCGCGCGCATCCACCCCAATGACCGGCAGCGCGCAGTGCGTGCACTGGAAGTGCACGAGGGCACCGGGCACACCCTGTCGTGGTGGCACGCCCGGCCCGTGCCGCCGCCGCGCTACGCGGCGATGCGCATCGGCATGGACATGAGCCTCGACGAACTGACACCCCGGCTCGACCGTCGCATCGACATGATGCTGGAAGCAGGCGCGCTGGACGAAGCCCGTGCGGCGCGCACCGTGTGCGACGACCCCGCCGCCCCCGGCTGGTCGGGCATCGGCTGCGCCGAACTGTACCGCCACCTCACTGGTGAATTGCCCTGGGCCGAGGCCCGGCTGCTGTGGCTGCGCAATACCCGCGCCTATGCCAAGCGGCAGCTGACGTGGTTCCGGGCCGACAAGCGCATCCACTGGATCAGACCCGACGACCTCGACGCCATGGCCGCGCTGGCGGGCGCCTTCCTGCACGGCGAGGCAGCGGAGTAGGGCACGCCCCTTCGGCTGCATCGCCGCCTCCTCATCCCCCCTTGCGGGCGCTGCCTGCCCGGCAGCCACGCACCCTGAAAAGCGACCACGTCAGTTGTCACATACTCACCCGTGGTGTAGCATGCGCCAAACCTCAGGGAGGCGTCATGAACGCACAAGATACGGAGAACTCCGGTCGCAAGCCGTGGAGCCCCTATGTGGGCGGCGCGCTGAGCGGCCTTCTGGTGGTGGCCTCGGTGTGGGTGACGGGCAAGTACTTTGGCGCATCCACCACCTTCGTCCGCTCGGCGGGCTTCATGGAGCGGGTGCTTGCGCCGGAGCACATGGCCGCGCTGGACTACTTCGTCAAGGAAGCGCCCAAGGTGGACTGGCAGTGGATGTTCGTGGCCGGGATCTTCGTGGGGGCGCTGCTGGCGTCGCTGGCCTCGGGCACCTTCCGCTGGCAGGCGGTGCCGCCCGGCTGGGCGGAACGCTTCGGCCCGTCGCGGCTGCGGCG
>NZ_VSMK01000474.1 GCF_011682075.1 Nitratidesulfovibrio liaohensis | reverse complement strand
CGGGTGCTGGTCGAGCTTCTGGCTGACCGCCAACGGCTGGCCGGCATGAGCCGCGCCGCCCGCGCCATGGGCAGGCCGCAGGCCGCCGCCGCCGTGGTGGACGGTATGGAAGCCATCCTCGCGGGGCGTGGGTAGGTTGGAGTTTTTTGTGTGGCTTCGGCGGGGGCTGAGATTTTTTGTTTGCCTCCGGCGGGCAAGGGCTTCGCGCTCTGCGATCGCCATCCGTAAGGTTCGCGCTTCGCGCTCACCTAACGGCTGCCGTCCCCTGCCCCCCCGAACAGAGGAAAATTTGATCGGTGCATCGCGTGTCCCTTACAGGGGTGTTCACAGCAAACTGAAAGTTTTTCGAAATGGGGTTGCAAGGGGCAGAGCCACTTGCCCGCCGGAGGCGTAAAAAAACAGAACCTGCCTCCACCAGCGACAGCAACACAGCGAAATGCGACGTAAAAGCTATGAATAACAACAAGATCAAGAAAATTCACATGGTCGGCATCGGCGGCTCTGGCATGAGTGGCATTGCCGAGGTGCTGCTGAACCTTGGCTACGAGGTGTGCGGCTCGGACATGTCCGACGGCACGGTGGTGCGCCGTCTGCGCAAGCTGGGCGCCGAGATCTACATCGGCCACGGCGAAGGCAACCTGACGGACGCGCAGGTGCTGGTGAAGTCCACGGCCATCGGCGACGAGAACCCGGAAGTGGCGGCGGCGCGCAAGCGGGGCATCCCCATCATTCCTCGCGCCGAGATGCTGGCGGAGCTGATGCGCCTGCGCACGGGCATCGCCATCGCGGGCACGCACGGCAAGACCACCACCACCTCGCTCACTGCGGCCATCTTCGACGAGGCGGGCACCGACCCCACGGTGATCATCGGCGGGCGTCTGAACGCTTACGGCGCCAACGCGCGCCTGGGCGACGGCGCCTACCTCATCGCAGAGGCGGACGAATCGGACGGTTCGTTCCTGTGCCTGTTCCCCATCGTCACCGTGGTCACCAACGTGGACATGGACCACATGGACCACTACCCGTCGCAGCAGGCCATCGACGACGCCTTCGTGGACTTCATGAACAAGGTGCCGTTCTACGGCATGAACGTGGTCTGCGGCGACGACCCCGGCGTGCGCCGCCTGCTGCCGCGCGTGAAGCGCCCGGTGGTCACCTACGGTTTCGGCGAGGGCAACGCCATTCGGGCAGAGGTGCTGGCCTGCGCGGACACCAGCCTGTTCAACGTCATCGTCAACGGCGACGACATCGGTCAGGTGCGCCTGGCCCAGCCGGGCCGCCACAACATCCTGAACGCCCTGGCCGCCATTGGCGTGGCGCTGGAATGCGACATCGCGCCCGAGAAGATCGTGGCGGGCCTTGCCAAGTTCGGCGGGGTGGGGCGGCGCTTCGAACGCAAGGGCGAGCGCGACGGCGTGCTGGTGGTGGACGACTACGGCCACCATCCGGCCGAAATCGCGGCAACGCTTGCCACGGCGCGCCAGTGCTTTCCGCACCGGCGGCTGGTGGTGGTGTTCCAGCCGCACCGGTTCAGCCGCACGCAGGCGCTGTTCGGCGAATTCTGCAAGGTGTTCGACGGGGTGGACAAGCTGTTGCTGACGGAAATCTATCCGGCATCGGAAAAGCCCATCCCCGGCGTGAGCGGGCAAAGCCTTGCCCAGGGCATCCGCCAGGTGTCCAAGACCGACGTGACCTATCATCAGGATTTCGATTCCGTGCTGGCGGCGCTGCCGGAAGTGCTGCAACCCGGCGACCTGCTGCTGACGCTGGGCGCAGGCAACGTGACCACCATCGGCCCCCGCTACCTGGAAAGGGAATAGCATGCTCAAGGTTCTCGACGGCCCCGTGCTTGCGCACCGCACCACGCTCCGCCTTGGCGGCAGGGCGCTGGCGGAGGTGCGCGCGGCCGGGCCGCAGGACCTGGACGAGTTGCCCGGTGCGCTGGCCCG
>NZ_VSMK01000473.1 GCF_011682075.1 Nitratidesulfovibrio liaohensis | reverse complement strand
CCGCACCGGCGGCGGAACCCGACCTGCCGCCCAGCGCCGCCATGCGCCGGGCTACGGCCCGTCACCTGCGCGAACGGCAGCGCGTGGCGGCGGAGGATACCGGAGTCAGCGGAGTAACCGGGTCACCCAGAACAGGTGGTGGCCGCCCGCGTGGCAGGGGGCGGTCATGAGCGCCGGTTTTACCCCCAGCGCGGTCACCAGTTCCGTCCAGACCAGCGAGGTGTCCATCTGCAACAAGGCCCTGCGCTACCTGGGCGCGCCGGAAATCGTGGCCCTGGACCAGCCCTCGCGCGAGGCGGACCTGTGCTCCCGCTACTACGCGGAAGCCCGCGACGAACTGCTGGAGCACCACCACTGGAACTTCGCCACCCGCTACACCTCGCTGGCCCCGCTGGCGGCGGTGCCGCCCTTCGGTTTTGCCTGCGCCTATCGTTTGCCCGGTGACTGCCTGCGGGTGCGTCGCCTGCGCGGCGAGCCGCCCTTCGAGGTGGTGGAGGCGCGCACTCTTTACACCGATGCGGCACCGGCGGAGGCGGTGCTGACCGTGCGCGTCACCGACCCGGCCCGCTTTCCGGCGCTGTTCGTAGAGGCGCTGGCCCGCCGTCTGGCCGCCGCGCTGGCCGTGCCGCTCATGAACAGTTCGCGCACCGAGCAGGCCATGCTCCAGCGGTTCGGTGATGCCCTGGAGGCCGCCCGCGTGGCCGACGCCGCCGAGGGGGCGTCCGACCCCGTGGAGATCAACCCCTGGCTCATGGCGAGGTAACCCATGGCGCGCACCACCCTGATCCAGAACAGCTTCAACGCGGGCGAACTGTCGCCCCTCATGGCCGCGCGGGGCGACCAGGCCCGGTATGCCAGCGGCTGCCGCGTGCTGCGCAACATGTTGCTGCACCCGCACGGCCCGGCCTTCCGGCGGCCCGGCCTGCGCTTCATGGGAGCCTGCGCCGATGAAACAGTGCCACCCCGGCTGGTGCCCTTCGTGTTCAACGAAGAGCAGGCCTACGTGCTGGAATTCGCGCCGGAACGGCTGCGGGTGTGGTGGCGCGGCGGGCTGGTGCTGGGAGGAGACGGTGCGCCGCTGACGGTGCCTACACCCTACGCGGCGGAACATCTGCCCACGTTGCGCTGGTGCCAGTCCGCCGACGTGCTCTATCTGGTCACGCCCCATGCCGCCCCGCGCAAGCTGGAACGCCACGGCCATGCCGACTGGCGGCTGGTGGCGGTGAACTTCGGCCCGCGCGTGGCCACGCCCACGGGGCTGCGCTCCACGGGGGCACCGTCGGGCACGCGCCAGCACCGCTATGTGATCACCGCCGTGTCCGTGGACACCGGCGAGGAAAGCCTGCCCACGGCGGAACTGGCCGTGACGGCAGGCACGCCCGCGGAAGGGAGCGCCGTGAACCTGACCTGGACCGCCGTGGAGGGGGCCAGCGAATACCGTGTGTACAAGGCGGGCGGCGGAGCGTCTGTCTACGGCCTGCTGGGTACCGCAGCCACGGGCGAAACCTATGCCGATACGGGCCGCACGCCGGACTTTGCCGAAGGTCCGCCCGAACACCGCAACCCCTTCGAAGGGACGGACGACTACCCCTCGTCGGTGCAGTTCTGGCAGCAGCGGCTGTGCTTCGCCGGGTCGCGCAGCCATCCGCAGACCATCTGGGCCAGTCGTACCGGCTGCTACGAGAACATGGACGTCTCGCGCCCGCTCCAGGCCGACGACGCGGTCACCGTCACCATCGCCTCGGAAACGGTCAGCGCCGTGCGCTGGATGATGCCCGCCCGCAAGCTGCTGGTGGGCACCGGCGGCGGTGAATGGACCCTTTCCGGGCAGGGCAGCGAGCCGTTCTCTCCCCTGTCGTGCCTGCTGGAATTCCAGTCGGCGCGCGGCTCGGCGGAACTGCCGCCCCTGGCCGTGGGCGACGGGGTGCTGGCCGTGCAGCGCGGGGGGCGGGC
>NZ_VSMK01000472.1 GCF_011682075.1 Nitratidesulfovibrio liaohensis | reverse complement strand
GCCGCTGGCCCGCGGCGCGGCCCGCAGCCGCGACCCGCGCGAGGCGCTGGCAGAGGCGCGCCGCCTGCTGGATGCGGGGTTCCGCGAACTGATCGTCTCCGGCGTGAACCTGCGCCAGTACGGGCGCGACCTGCCCGGCGGCGGGCCGGACTTCTGGGATCTGCTGGCCTTTCTGGAACGCGAGCTTGCCCCGCAGTGGGCGGGCCGGGCGCGGCTGCGCATCAGTTCGCTGGAGCCGGGCCAGCTTGGCGAGCGCGCGCTGGACGTGCTGGCGGAAAGCCGTCTGGTGGCCCCGCAACTGCACCTTTCGTTGCAGAGCGGCAGCCCCGGCGTGTTGCGGCGCATGGGGCGGGGACATTACCGACCCGAGCCGCTGCTGGACTTCGTGCGCGAGTTGGCCGAGGTGTGGCCGCTGTTCGGCCTTGGCGCGGACATCCTGACCGGCTTTCCCGGCGAGACGGACGCGGAGTTTGGCGAGACGCTGGATTTCGTGGGGGCCTTGCCGCTGACCTATGCCCACGTGTTCCCGTATTCGCGCAGGCCGGGCACCCCGGCGGCGGTGATGGAGGGGCAACTGCCGCAAGAGGTGAAGAAGCGCCGGGCGGCGGAGTTGCGCGGCGCGGTGGCGGTGAAGAAGGCGGCGTTCCTGCACCGCCTGCTGGGCGAGCCGCAACTGCTGGTGGCTTCGGAGGGTGCGCGCGGCGTGAAGGGCGTGTGCGAGTATTATGCGGAGTGCCGGTTCACCGGCGGTCGACGTCCCGCTGCACAGGCGGCGCAGGGTGGGGAGCATGCAGGCCCCGGCGAACTGGTGGCCGTGCGTCCGTTGGCTGTCGAGCGTGACGGTTTGGTTGTGGAGACTATGTAGCGATCAGGCTGTTCGTGGTTTTGAGCGAATGCGGCTGCCCATCGTGCTTGTGCATGGTGGGCAGCCGTTGTTTCTGGGGAAAGTTGGGAGACTGTTTTGGGGGACTTGTGGGGTTGCGCGGTCACGTCGCTGCCGAAATCCGTCCCTTTCCGCCGGGCGGCGTTGCCGCGATATTTTTCTGCTCACGTACATAAGTACGCTGCGCGGAAAAATATCGCGTCGCCTTGCCCGGCGAAAAAACTCGTAATTTCTGGCACCGTGCCCGCACCAGCCATCCGCGCCGGAGGACCGGCGCGGAGTATAAGGAAGAAAGGCAACTCCATGGATGAAGGAAAGGCTGGGGAGGAAAGACTGGGAAGAAGACGAGGCAATTCTGTCATGGGAAATTGGTGGTGGCTGCCAAGAATGCCCCTGCCAGCGCACCCCGTCCACGATAAAAAAGTTGAAGGGGGAGGGGGGCGGGGAGGGGGAAAATTTCAATTTTCCCCCTCCCCGGGTTCTCTTCAGTCTTTCTCTTTCTTCCTCTCTTCCCCTACTGCCCCCGCAACTGCTGCAACGCGTCGTAGGCGGCGCGGGCGTTGTAGCTGCTGCGCACGAGGGGGGCGGAGAACACGTGGGGGATGCCGAGGGCGTGGCCGTGGGCGGCGTAGCCGTCGAAGACATCGGGGTGCACGTAGCGTTCGACGGGCGGGTGGTTGCGGCTGGGGCGCATGTACTGGCCGATGGTGGCGATGTGGCAGCCCGTGGCGGCAAGGTCGGCCAGGGTGGCGCGCACCTCGTCGTCGGTTTCTCCCAGGCCCACCATCAGCCCGCTTTTGGCGATGGCCCCGGCGGCGCGCACGCGGGCCAGCAGTTCCAGGCTCTGGGCGTAGTCGGCCTGCGGGCGGATGCGCGGGTAGTGCGCGGGCGGGGTTTCCACGTTGTGGTTGATGATGTCCGGCGCGGCGTCCAGCACGGTGTCCAGCGCGGCCCGGCTGCCGCGAAAGTCGGGAATCAGCACCTCTATGGTGGCGGGCTGACCGTTCTGGGCAGCGGGCAGGGCGGCGCGCAGGGCGCGCACCGTGGCCGCGAAGTGGGCGGAGCCGCCGTC
>NZ_VSMK01000471.1 GCF_011682075.1 Nitratidesulfovibrio liaohensis | reverse complement strand
CGGGCTGGCCCTGACGGGCGGCTCGGACTACCACGGCGCGGGCAAGCCCGGCATTGCCCTGGGCCGGGGACGCGGCGGCCTGCGCGTGACCACCGCCGTGCTCGACAGCCTGAAGGAACGCAGGCTCCGCCAGGGGCTGCCGGTGTAGAGGCGCCCTGCCTCAGCGTCCAGCAACCCCGTCCATCCGCCAACAGCAGGCGGGCCGTCCGCCGCCAACCACAGCTACCACAGCCTCAACCACGCCATAGCCACACCATAGCCACCATGACCAACGGTTTCACAACACATCCCCACGCGGACCCGCAGGACGCGGACCCGCCCGCCCCCGCACGGGCCGCACTGCCCGAACTGCTGGCCCCGGCTGGCGACATGGAAAAGCTGGACGCGGCCCTGCGCTACGGCGCCAACGCAGTGTACCTGGGCGGGCGCGGCCCCAACCTGCGTGCGGGCGCCCAGGGATTTTCGCCCGATGAACTGCCGCGGGCGGTGCAGCGCGCCCATGCCGTGGACGCACGCGTCTACTACTGCCTGAACAGCCTGCCCCACCAGCGCCACCTGCGCGAGGTGGAAGCCGCCATGGACGAAGCCCACGCGGCGGGCGTTGACGCCCTGATCGTGGCCGACCCCGGCGTTGCCCGCATGGCCCGCCGCCGCGTGCCGGGCCTGCCGCTGCACATTTCCACCCAGGCCAACACCGCCAATGCCGAAGCTGCCCTGTTCTGGCAGGACATGGGCGCCACCCGCGTGAACATGGCGCGCGAACTGGACCTGAACGGCATCCGCGAACTGGTCAGCGCCTGCCCCGGCGTGGAATTCGAGGCTTTCGTGCACGGGGCCATGTGCCTTGCCGTGTCCGGCCATTGCCTGCTTTCCGCCTGGATGAACAATCGCCCTGCCAACCTCGGCCAGTGCACCCACCCCTGCCGCTTCGAATACCTGGGCATGGCCCTGGCCGTGGAGGAAAAGACCCGCCCCGGCGAAATCGCGTGGGAGGCGGCGCAGGACGGCCCGTTCCACTCCAGCTTCTGGGCTCCCAACGACCTGTGCCTGGTGAAGTACGTACGCTGGTTCGCCGCCGTGGGCGTGGCTGCACTGAAGATCGAGGGCCGGGTGAAAAGCGCGGGGTACGTGGCCCAGGTTACCGACGCCTACCGCACCGCGTTGGACGACCTGACCCGGCGCACCTTCCGGCATGAAGATTATCTGTACGAACTGCTGAACACCGCCAGCAGGCCGCTTTCCACAGGCTTTTTCCTGCCCGGCGGCAAACGGCTGAATCGGGGCCTGCCGCATGACGCCATGCGGCGCCCGGTGGTGGCGCGCATAGAGCAGCCCGCGGGCGACGGCGCGTGGCACGTTTCCGTGCGCGCCCCCTGGCGCGCCGAAAAGCCCTTGGAACTGCTGCTGCCCGGCCTGCGCAGGCCGGAACTGCAACCCGGCGACTTCCGGCTGGAAAACCACAAGGGCGAAAACGTGGACCGGCTGCACCCCGGCATGGCGGGAGTGCTGCACTGCGCCCACGACGGCCTTGCGCCCGGCCTGTTCGTGCGGGCCTGAGAACGCCCCGTACCCACCGATGACCGTTGCACACCGACACACATAGTCGCACACCGTCCCGCAACCCCACGGAACACCCATGGCCCACGTGCTGATCATCGACGCCGACGCTGCCTTCGCCCAACTGGTGGCGGGCATTGCAGAGGGGCTGGGGCATCGGGCCTCGCGCGCGACGGGCCTGGTGGAAGGGCGTTTGCTGGCCGATGACGCCGACGTGATCTTTCTGGCAGCCACCCTGCCCGACGGCAACGGGGTGGAAGCCATGCCCGGCTTGCGCGCCCTGCCCGGCCAGCCGGAAATCATCGTCACCGCCGAAGGGGGCGACCCGGACGGCGCGGAGCGGGCCATCCGCCACGGGGCGTGGGAATGGCTGCGCAAGCCCCTGCCCGCCGACCGGGTGGTGCT
>NZ_VSMK01000470.1 GCF_011682075.1 Nitratidesulfovibrio liaohensis | reverse complement strand
CCGCGCGCATCCGGGCGCTGGCCACGGCGCTGCTGCCCGCGGGCCGCGCCCGAGACTTCAATCAGGCGCTCATGGAACTGGGCGCGCTGGTCTGCCGCAAGAAACCGCAATGCGCCTCATGCCCGCTGTCCGGCCTGTGCGAAAGCCTGCGCCTGGGCATTCCGCACGAGCGGCCCGTGCCGGGGCGCAAGCACCCCATCGTCCCGCTGGACGTGGCCACAGGCGTGCTGGTGCACGGCAACCGCATCTTCATTCAGAAGCGGCCCGACGAAGGCGTATGGGCAGGGTTCTGGGAATTTCCCGGTGGCCGCGTGGAAAAGAACGAGGCCCCGGACGCGACCATCGTGCGCGAATACGCCGAGGAAACCGCCTTCCGCATTGCGGTGCGCGACAAGCTGGCGGTAATCCGCCACGGGTATACCACCTACCGGGTCGCCCTGCACTGCTACCTGTGCGAACTGGACGGGAACATGGGCGGGGAACCGCCCGTGCCACCGATTCTGGACGCAGCCACCGAGTACCGCTGGGTGGAATTCGCGGACTTGCCGCGCTTCACCTTTCCCGCCGGGCACCGCAAGCTCATCGACCAGCTGACCACGGACCTGCGCTTCGCGCCGTATCGGTAGCGTCCGCGCCGGGCCGCCCTGCCCTTCCGCAGAGTGGCTCACAGCCTCCGCTTCGGGTCCGCACTCACGAAATTCCGAGGGGCGACAGCTACTGGACGACCGGAGGCATCCCCCAAAACGCCCCCGCATGCCCGTCTACGGACGCCGGAACACCACGAAGTGTTCCGTCTCGTCCACCGCGCGCCATTCCTGCCGCACCCGCGCGGGCACGGAATAGCGGGTGCGCTCGTAGCCGTCCGGGGCCACGGTGTCCATCTGGTCCCGCTCCATGAACACCACCACGTCGCGGGCCACCAGCAGGTCGTACACCTCGTCCACCCGCCCGTTGATCTCGCCGTCCTGCAACCATTCGGCGGGCAGGGCGGGCCGGTCGCCGGTCAGCAGGTACGCCAGCGGAAAGCCGGGCAGCGTCTTGTAGTTGGCCCCGTACCGGGTCCGCAGGTCGCGCAGGTCGCGCAGCTTGCCCAGCACCACGCCGTCCACCTTCACCCCGGACAGGCGCGGAAACACCGCGCCCGCGTCGTGCATCAGTTCCGCGCGCGAAAGGGGCCGCTGCGGAAACATGTAGGGATACTGGTACCCGACCCGGAACATGACCAGTCCGCAGGCCAGGGCCACCCACGCCAGCGTGGCCGCCCGCCCCCCCAGGCGGGCATGCACCAGCATGGCAGCCAGCCACAGGGGGGCAGCGAAGAAGGCCGGGGTCTTGTAGCCCCAGCTGATGCCCGTGGACCACGCCAGCAGCAGCCCCGCGCCCAGCAGCACGGCGGCGCGGCCCGTCGGGGATATGGCGGGGGATGTGGCCCGCGCCGGGGACGGCACGGCAGAAGCAGCACCGTCGGAGGAGACAACTGCGCCAAGGGATCCAACAGCGTCTGTCGACGCGCCCTGCGCCGCCCTTCCGCCCGCCGCCCCGGCACCTACGGCAAAGCGCCCCAGCAGGTCATCGCGAAACACCACGCACACCGCGCCCACGGTCACCAGAAACAGCGGCCAGTCCGCCCCGTAGCCGATCCAGGAGCGGGTGGTCGCCACCGTGTGCAGGTAGTCAGCCGCCAGCAGCAGCACGTACAGCAGCAGCGGCTGCATGCCGCCACGCGGCCTGCCGTCCAGCACGGCCCACGCGCCCCACAGCAGCAGGGCCAGCGCGGGCAGGCGCAACTCCTGCGTCAGGTACAGCACCACGCCCGCCTGCAACGCCTCTCCCAGCCCGGTCTGGCCACCCACCCCGGCGGTCATGACCCGGAAGGCGTCCCAGGCCCCGGCAGCATGCAGCAGCCCGGCGAACACCGCGAAGGATATCGCCGCGCCCAGCGCCGCCATGGCGCCGTCGCGCC
>NZ_VSMK01000469.1 GCF_011682075.1 Nitratidesulfovibrio liaohensis | reverse complement strand
GCGCGCACCCGCGTGCCCGGCTGGGCGGGGCGCCCGTCCAGCAGCACGGCGTGGGTCAGCCACAGGCGGCGGCGCGCGCGCAAACCCGTGCCAAGCGAAAGAAGGGGGGGAGTGGGGAGTGCACCGTCCATGGACTGGGCCAACTGGGCCAACTGGGCCAATTGGTCCAGCAATTGGGGCAGCAGTCGGGCCAGGGCGGCGTCAAGCCGGGCGCCGTGGTCCTCCGGCGTGATGCATGCCGCCCCGGTGTCCGCCCTAGCGTTCACCGGACGGGGCCGCCAGCGCCCGTTCCGCCGTGGACATGGCGCCCACGCGCAATGGCACGGCCACCCTGAAAGTGGCGCCGTTGCCGGGTTCGCTTTCCACCCACACCCGGCCTCCATGCGCGGTGACGATGCGCTTGACGATGGTCAGCCCAAGGCCGGTGCTGGCCTCGCCCGCCGTGGGACGCGCGCTGAGCTTTTCGAACGAGCGGAACATGCGCTCGCGCTCTTCGGGCAGGATGCCGGGGCCTTCGTCCGCCACCTCGAATACCGCTTCCGGGCCGTCCACGCGCACCGCCACGCGGATGCTTGTTTGCGGCGGGGTGAACTTCACCGCGTTGCTCAGCAGGTTGTCGAATACCTGGGCCATGCGGCGCGGGTCGAACATGCACTGGGCGTGCTCGAACTGCTTGTCGATGCGGATGTTCTTGGCGCCCGCCGCCAGAGAGGCGAAGGACAGCCGCTCCGCCGCCAGCACGGCCAGGTCGCCGGGATGCAGCACCAGGTCCAGGCGACCGCTTTCGATGACGGTGACGTCCAGCAGGTCGTTGACCAGTTGGAGCATCTCGTTGCTGGCCTGATGCATGGTGCCCAGCACGCTGCGCTGGTCATCGGTCAGCGGTCCCAGCACCCCGTCCAGCAGCAGGCGGCTGAAGCCCCGGATGCCGTTGATGGGGTTGCGCAGGTCGTGCGCGGCCATGCCCAGGAAGCGGTTCTTGACGTCGTTCAGTTCCACCAGGGTGCGGGCGCGTTCCACCGTTTCCACATTCTGGAGCACCCGGCAGTACAGTTCTTCGCGCAGGAAGGGCTTGGTGATGAAGTCGTCGGCGCCGTTCTTGATGAATTCCACGGTAAGCGGGCGTTCGGCGTGGACGGAAACACCCATGATGGACAGCGTCTCGCGCGGGTAGCGTTCGCGGATGCGGCGGGTCAGCTCCAGGCCGTCCATGTCGGGCATCATGAAGTCGGTGATCACCAGCATCACGTCGGGGTTGCGCTCCAGCACGCGCAGGGCCGTGGGGCCGCCCGAGGCTTCGTACACCTGGAACATGTAGCGGCGCAGCTCTTCCTTCATGAAGGTGCGCATGGAGGGCGAATCGTCCACCACCAGGATCTTGGCCGTGCGGTTGCGGTGCAGCCGGTCCACGGCGCGCACCACGTTGTCCACGGCGTACTCGTCCTTGATGATGTAGTCGATGACGTCCTTGGAAAGAATGTAGCGGCGGGTGGTGTCGTCCAGGCGAGAGGTGAACACCAGCGAGGGCACCTTGCGGGCGCGGGCCTGGTCCACCACTTCGCCGTCGGGGGCGTCGGGCAGGGTAAGGTCGAGGATGGCGAGGAACAGGTTGGGTCCCTGTTCGTCCATGATGCGGACGGCCTCGGCACACGTGCCCGCCGTGAGCACGGAAAAACCGAGCCGTTCGGCGATGCGCGTGCGCAGTTCGTCTGCGCTGGCGCGGCTGTCCTCGACGATGAGGATGAGCGGATGCGTCATGATGCTCCGTGCGGGCGTGCTGGCTTGCCGGTCCCACGGGAAGGGTGCGGCAGTGGCAAGGTGCGTCATTTCACACCGATTTGCAAGCACCCGTGAAGAGCCCGGACGGCAGGGGCATGTCGGTGCGTCCGGCAGGGCGGATGGCCGGGCATGTGGCCGGGAGCGGGGCGTGGGGCGCGTGCCAACGCACGGGCGATCCCGCACGCGGGGCG